>JAAUSE010000022.1 GCA_012031925.1 Candidatus Altimarinota bacterium | reverse complement strand
ACCACAAGATCTTCAAGAATAGCTTTGCGTGAATCTCCAAAACCTGGAGCTTGGATTGCTAGAACGTTAAAAATTCCACGGATTTTTTTAAGAACTAAAGTAGCTAGGGCTTCACCGTCAACGTCATCTGCAATAATAACTAAATCTTTTTTGCCATTACTTGCAAGCTCTTCAATTACGGGTAAGATATCTTGAATTGAGCTAACTTTGAGGTCAGTAATAAGTACTTGTGGTTTATCAAAAATCGCCTCCATTCTTTGTGGGTCGGTTACAAAATATGGTGATTTGTAGCCTTTGTCAAACCTCATCCCTTCTGTGAGGTCTTCTTCAATCTTGTTAGAGTCTCCAGTATCAACAGTAACTACACCGTCTTTACCTACTTTGGTAATCATTCTTGCAATCATTTTACCTATATCTTCTGATCTACTAGAGATTGTGGCAACATCTGCCATCTCTTCTTCAGTACTTATATCTTTAGAGTTGGAGTCTAAGTAATTCAAAGCAAAATCAATAGCTTTACTTATCCCTCCTTTGACTTGAATAGGATCTGAACCAGACTCAACTACCTTGATACCTTCGTTAACAAAAGCTCCAGAGAGGACTGTTGTAAGTGAAGTTCCATCACCTGCAATATCGTTGGTTTTGTTAGCAGCTTGTTGGATTAGACTTACACCCATTTGCTGTATTCCTTCTAACTCGACAGCTTTGGCGATTGTGACTCCATCATTTGTTACATTCGGTGATCCAAATTGATCAATAATTGATGTTCGACCTAAAGGTCCATAAGAAGTTTGAACTGCATTAACTACGGCATTAACACCATCTTGGATTTGTTTGCGAGCTTGTGTTGAGAATTGAATTATTTTTTTAGACATATTGTTGTTATGTATTAGCTTTTCTTTATTGTTATTTATCTGATTTTTTTAAGAGTAAAAATGAACCCACGAATAAGTTTTCTTATTTTGATTTGATAAGATATTACAGAATGCATAGATTTTGTTTTTGAATTATTTTATAGTTGCGATGATATCTTTTCCTTCGAGAATCTTATATACATCATCACTTGTTGGATCTGAGTTGATTTCATCTCCAGCATAATTTCCAAAAAGCACAATATCACCTACTTTAAGACCTAGTTCAGTGATGTTATTGTCTTTACCTTGCCCGCCACCAATAGATATAACCTCACCTTTTGCTTTTTCATTTTCTTCTTTGGAACTGATAATTATTCCTGAAGCAGTTGTCGTTTTTTGCTTTACTAATTTGACAACTAATCTGTTTCCAAGGGGTTTTATATTCATATTTACAAATTAAGTATGTTTTATAATTAGCAACATAACATTGCTATTGCTAGAATTTATAAAATAACAAATAATTTTTGTCAATAAAAAAACCGCAATTTGTAGATTGCGGAGATTGTGAGTGGTCTAAGAATATGGATATTTTGTAATTTTGAGTCAAGTTATTACTTTCAACTATATGTGTTTTGGATTTTGATTTCTGATTAGATTTTTTAAATTTTTAATTATCAAAACACTAGTTAAACAACAACTCATCAAACACAAAACTTGGCTCGTTAGGTGAAAAAACTATAACAACATTTTTCCAATTGTCAATAATGTTTCCATAGTTGGACAAAATGCTGAGAAAGCTCTCGAGATGGTCGGTACTTGCTTCAATTAACTGACTTTTGGATCTAGGATTATGAATACAAAGTAAAATATTCATTATCAACCTTTTAATAAATGATAGACTACCATTAACACAAAATTAGACTTTGGTCAAGAGAGATTAGCTCTTTGAATGCCATCTAAAATTTTTTTGGAAGTAGAAATTGGTTGAATTTTTCCATTTTGATAATCTAGTTGGAATTTGTTAGTAGGTATGATAGGTTTGTTGGGGTACCTAACTCCTGTGATATATTCATTGAGAAAATTATTTACACTGCCTTTGATATCAAAACCATCAATGTAAAAAGTTTGATCAAAAAGATTGACAACTTGTTCAAATGAGAGTCGCCTTAAGGAAATTGAAGAGATATTTTTAATAAAAAAGTGACTTTCTTTGATTACTTGGTTTTGGTAATTCTCATTAGTTGTCGGTAAGTTTTGGATGGTAATTTGATCACTTAGTAATTCTTTCAACCTTTTTATCAAGCCTACACCAAAACTAAAAAATCATTAGTATTAGTTTTTTTGTTGTTTTTTAGGGTAAGGGTTAAAAAATCTGAACCATGTTGGTCAATCAAGGAACCTGGATCTGTTACTACAACGCCAAAAATGTTTTCGTTCTCTAGAAGCTCTTTGATGATAAGATTTTTGAAGGCTTTTTCTTGAGCAGATCCAATAATCAAATCTTCAATTGTGTTATTATGGTTAATACTTGTAGGAGGGAAAGAGATTAGTTTAGAATAAAAAGTTTTGGCATCCATACGAATTGGAGCAAATCGTTCATTATAATACTTCAAAGGATCTTTTTGGGATTGTAGCTCTTCTCTAGTTATAAGACCAAGTTTAGAGTATTTTTTGACTTCAGTTTGTTGACCTAGAAGTTTGTTGAGTTTTTTCTCTGATTCACTATCTCTTCCTTTTTTTATTTGTCTAATTGTGTTTTTAGATTTTTGCTGTGGTTGATGATCCATTTTGTTTTTGCTTGTTACAATAATTATACTATATATTATTATATATATCAAATTATTCAAACAATACAGACAATTATTCTGAGCCACCTACTCCATCAGCTCGAAAAGATCTCAAAGGTTAATAATTTGATTTGGTTTATATTTGGAGTTATTGATGTTCTACTTGGATTGAGATTTGTGTTTTTACTACTTGGAGCAAATAATGTTGGTATTGTGAACTTTTTGTATAAAATTACTGGATTATTTGTAGCTCCATTCAATGATGTTTTTGAATCACCAAGTTTTGGAGAATCATTCTTTGATTCAGCATCTTTAGTAGGGATTATTCTTTATTCTCTCCTTGCTTACGGAATTACTAAATTAATTTCTATATTTTTTACCAAAGGAGCTCTTTCTTTAGTAATCTCTTAAAAAATTAGTTGGTATTATTGAACCAAGTTTTTTACTTGACAATAATTTACTTGACAATAATTCTTTTTTGGGTAAGGTTGGGCCAACTTTTTTATGTTTGCTAAAAACCTTTACTCAAAGCTTTGAGCTTAGCTCTTTTTATATTAATATTATTTACAGGTGTTGATTTGATTCAGCTCAAAACTAATGCTGATACCAATCTTATTGCCAATAATTCTGTTGAGCTTGGATCTGATAATCCTAACAACTGGAACAGGGTTGGTTGGGGTACTAACTCACCTACTTATAGCTATTCAAGTGAAGGGGCTGATGGGGCTAAAAGCATCAAAGTAGAGTTAAGTGAATACACAAACGGTGATGCTAGATGGGCTTTTGATAGTGTTGTAGTTACACCAAATCAAGAATATAGCTTTGGAGTATATTACAAAACTAATACCAACGTAAATATTATCATGGATACTTTGCTAAACGATGGAAGTCATCAATACACTTGGCACAGTAGTGTTGGAGCAACAAGTGTTTGGAAAGAATTTAAGTTTGATTTCGTTGCGGCACCTAACTCCCAGATGATAAATATTTATATGCCAATCTCTTCTATTGGATATGTCCAAACTGATAACTATTCCTTGACTCCTAAGCCTTTGGCACCAGTACCTTCTGGAGATAACTTGATTGCTAATAATTCTTTTGAAGCTGGTAATGATCTTGGATGGAATAATGTTAGTTGGGGAAGTAACAGGCCTACTTATACAATACAAAGTAATGTAGCTGCTGATGGTGATTATAGCGCTCAATTAATTATGACTGAATACACAAACGGAGATGCTAGATGGGCTTTTGCTAATGTAGAGGTTGAACCAAATACTGAATATCAATTTAGCTTGTTTTACAAGTCAAACGTTCCTGTCAGTATTAACATGGATACAACTAAAATAAATGGATCGCATCAATACACTTGGCATGGAAATTTGAGTTCTGTAAGTAATTGGACTAAGGCTGAGTTTAATTTTGTTACAGCTGCTAATGATTCTAGAGTTAATATTTATATTCCAATTAACAGTAATGGCATTGTTCAAACCGACAATTATTATTTGAAAAAGGTTACAACGAACCCACCCCAACCTTCTGGTGATTTTGATAGAGCTTTGGTTAGTATAGATTTTGATGATGGTTGGACTTCAGCATACACAAAAGGATTTTCTGTGCTTGATGAGTTTGGTTACAAAGGTACTGCTGGAATAACAACAAATTATGTTAGAGATCAAAGTATTTATAATGGTACTTATATGACTCCTGATATGGTTCTAGATCTAAATAACAGAGGTCATTCAATTGCTTCACATACACTGGATCACGCAAATTTAACTACCTTATCTGCTGGTGAAGTTGATAGGCAACTAAGAGAATCTAAGGAATATCTTGAAAATTTACTTGGTGAAAGTGTTAATTATTTTATCACACCATATTGTTCTATTAATAGTTCAATTACTAATATAGCCAAAACTTACTACCCTACTGGGATTCGTAATTGTGATTCTTATTATAATACAGCCAGTAATTTTGATCAGTACAATGTAAAATCCTTTCCTATTTTCAAGACTACAACCAATCAAGAAATAGCTGACGCATTAGACACTGCTAAAAATAATAAACAATGGCTTGTACTTATGTATCATGAAGTTAATAATTCTGGGAATCAGTATGCTGTAACTCAATCCAAACTTCGAGAACAAATGCAGTTAATAAAAGATAGGAACTTGAATGTGGTTACTTCTGAATCTGCAATTAATGAGATTTTGCGACAGCTTTAGGGATTTTAGAACTGGGAACTATCTATGGTTTTGTTTGAAATCTCTATCCATGTCTCTATCTAAATCGCGTTTTTTGATAGAATCCTTTTTGTTAAATGTTTGCTTTCCTTTAACAATAGCAATTTCTGATTTGATCCACCTACCTACTCTTTTTATGTTTATAGGTACACAACTATACCCTTTTTGGCTAAGATATTCTTTAATTTTGGATAGTTCTTTTTTATTAAGCAGTAGATAAATATTACGCTCTTGATTGCCAATTGTTACATTAATAAGCTGGAGACGATTTTTTTGAAAAATTATGAATGAACCGCGAAGTGTGATTTTACCTTCTCGAATATTTTTTATTTGGACTCCATTAAGACTAAGCCCTGCTTGAAAAGACTCTATTGTATGAAATTCATACCTAGCTCTTTTATTGAGAATCAAAATGGACATTGGTTATGGGATATTGTTGTAAGATTCTATTTTAGTCAATTTTTAATTAGACAGGTTCATAGACCACTCTTAATAAAAAAAATAGTACTTTCAATATTAGTACTATTAAGTAGGATAGCTTACAAAAGTTTATTGAAATGAGATTTTGAAAACTTGATCAGTAAGAACTCTGATAAAAAGAGAGTTGGCAAAAAGGGTATATGTAAAGTCAATAGGTATTCCTAGATTATTAAAAAATGAAATCATTAGCTCTTCGCGATATTTTGCAGTTTTTTCTCGGTTTTTGAGAAAAGTTGTGTCAAATGTTTGAGCTATTATATTGTTGTTAGAATCAACTTTATAGACTCTAATACAATTTATAAGATTTGGTTTGAAAATTACTTTTTGTGAAGTACTGTTAATTACAATGTTCATAAAATCCTCCGAATCTTTATTGACCATAAATATCACAAAAACTTATCAATGTCAAGGGTTTTGACATTTACTTACAAAGAAATTACAATTACACCCAATATGTCACTAAATAGCCCAGTTGGTTCAAAAAATACTCCAAACCTCAAGAATATATCTAATAATCCAGGTGGCTTTGAATCTAAAGAAAGTAGTTTTGGCATCAACCCTCAAAGAGCAAAAACAGTTCGCCAAGCAACTACTACCGTTATCAATACTAGAGCAGGATTCGCTAAGTTCTTGCACAGTAGTGGACTTAGGTTGCTTACTTCTGCTGTTGAATTTCAAAGGACAGGTGATTTTATTCAAAGTAGTGTTGTAGTTTACCCACAAAACAATGATTATAAGGAACCTTTAGTCAACTTTTTGGAGAGATACCCTGATCTTCAAGCTAAAGTAAACATAATTAATGAATCACTAAAACCTACTCAAGAACAAATGCAAATCATATCTTGACATTAATAAATTTTGCAAATATTTTTGGCTAATATGTCATACAAATATTTAAATTCAGATAAAATTCTTGAGCATTTTCATCACAAACTTAGTGGAATTCGTACTGGTAGAGTTAATGCTAGTGTACTAGATACTATTTTGGTAGATGTTTATGGATCTAAACTTACTATCAAAGAGCTGGCCACTATTACAATGCCAGAACCTACTCAGCTATTGATTACACCATTTGATAAAAACCTGATACAAGACATACAAAAAGCCATTAACAATTCTACTCTTGGAGTAAACCCCAATGATGATGGAGCGGGGATTCGCCTAGCTTTTCCACCACTTACAGAAGAAAACAAAAAAGAAAGATTAAAAGAAGTTGGTCAAATCCTTGAAGAATCTAAGATTTCAGTTCGTTCCAACAGACAAGATCTGCTCAAAACAAAAAAAAAGGCTATGGAAAATGATGAGATTAGTGAAGATGAGTTAAGAAGATTTGAAGGCGAGCTACAAAAAGAGGTTGATACTATTAACAAAGAGTTAGAAGAAATTTCTAAAAACAAGGAAGAAGATTTAATGCGTGTTTAAATTTGTTTTGTAGGTTTGTTTTTATTAGTTGGGAATAATTTTTTGTTATATTAACCTTTATAATAGACCTTATAGTATAATAGACTTATTTGCTAATATAATTGATATAGTATTTCTGGACAGTTTGTAATTGTGGGAAGATGAAGTTTATTGGCATATGGTCTTGACAAATTAGGCTAATTATCCCAATAATATAGTGAAATGTATTATGGACTTTGAAAAAGCTCTCAAAATATTCAACCTTGAAAGTTTGGAGAACATTAGTTTCGATGAACTTCGTGCAATGTACAAAAAACTAGCGAGGGAAAGACACCCTGATATGAAACTTGGGTCTAGTGAGGATTTTGTTGAGCTAAGAGAGGCTTATGTTTTTTTGAGTGAATTTGGAATTTTTGCACGAGAACAAGGTGTGATGGGTAGTAACCCAAGAGCAAATAAAAATAACAATAGCTTAGCTAAACCGAGAATTAGCGACCTTCGTGCACTTTCAAAAGATGAGATTCTTAATCGTTATTTTAAGGATACTCAAAGTCTAGAGAATCAAATTGAAATTTACCAAGATAGTCTTGATGATCAGACGGAAGTGATTGTCAACGTTAAGGATAATGTAAAAAAACTTCTTGATGAGTTTGAAGAAGAGAAGACTTATGTCCAAAAACAACTTGAAAAAGAACTGCAAAAATTAGAACGCAAATACAATCCTGGATTATTTAGACGACTTCTTTTTTTTATTCCAAAAATGAGTGATAAAGAATTCAAGCAGGAATATCAATCAAAAGTGGATCAATACTCAAAGAAATATTCTGATCTTAATGTTTCATTCTTTAGGCTAATGTTAACTTCTTATGGAGATGGTCTTAATAGAATTTTGATGAAACTGCCTAATAATATTGACCCAGAGGAAATGAAATCAAAAAAATAACCCTCCTTTTGAAGGGTTTATAGGCTTATATGTATGAAGTTTCTACATCTACTGAGATATTTGGATTGAGACTGACGAACCAATTTGAAAAAACTTCAAAGTCTTTTTTGGTTATTTCAAAAACATAAGAAAGTGGCATAACTTCTCCATAGCTCCAAAAATTTAACATATTCAAATTTGAGGATATTTTTTCTATAGAATCTAATTCAATAGTTTTGTACTTGTTTAATTCAAAAAGAGTTAGAAAATACAAAGTCTTGCCTCTTCTTACAATTAGTGACAAATCTTTTTTATTGGATAAATATATCAAGATTATTGTTCCAAATAGTAAACTGTGAAAAGCAAGTGTTGGTATTATGACCATTTTAATATAGAAAATTTTAGGTATATAACTTCCTAAATATTGCAGGCATAAGAAACTAATTAGGGCAATATAAAAAGGTGTTTTGCGAAATAATTGATAAATAATTGAAATTGAGTTAGACAGAAATAACTCTTGATCAGATTGTGTAATTAGCATTATTTCTTACCATTAACAGAACTCTTGTAGTAGAACATATTTTGTACAAATTGACAAGAAAAATATCTATGCAGGTATTTATTACAATTAAAGTTTGTTTTTACCAGAAAATAAATTATTATGATTTTGGTTTTTTAGCTCCGTATTTGGATCTGCTTCTTTTTCTATCATTTACGCCTGCTGTGTCTAGTTTCCCTCTGATAATATGATAACGAACTCCTGGAAGATCTTTGACACGTCCACCTCTAATCATTACTACAGAGTGTTCTTGCAAGTTGTGTCCAATGCCAGGAATATAAGCAATCACTTCCATTTTGTTACTTAACTTAACTTTGGCAACTTTACGTACAGCTGAGTTTGGCTTTTTTGGGGTGGTAGTGTAAACTTTGGTACAAACACCTCTTTTGAAAGGATTATTAGCTTCAAAAGTTCTGTTCTTTAGATTATTCCAATTAACAGCTAGAGCTGGAGATTTGGTTTTTTTGGTGATTTTTTTACGAGGTTTTCTAATGAGTTGATTAATCGTTGGCATAGATAAAAATTTTAGATTATTGAATTAGTTAGTTTCTATCATTTTATTGGTAAAGTTATGACCTTCAGGAAAAATATGAAGAAGTTGATTCATTCTAATGTCTTGGTGACGGTTTTTTGGAAGCATATTTTTGATTGCTTTGTAGATTGGAACACTAGGATCAATAATCATCTGTTCTTGAAAAGATCTAATTTTAAGACCACCAAGCCTACCTGAGTGACGAAAATAATTCTTGCGAATTGCTTTTTGACCTGTAACTTTTGTTTTTTTGGAATTAACTATTACAACTATTCCACCCATATTAACATCTGGAGAGTAATCAGCACGATTCTTACCCATAAGGATGTTAGCAGCTTTAGTAGCTAGTCTACCCATTGGTTCTTTGGAAGCATCAAGAACATACCAATCTCTTTGGTATCCTTGTTTGGAAGGTCTCATTGTTTTTGTTGTATTTCTAATTGATTGTGACATATCTAATAATTCTATATTAATCTGTTAATAAAACAATGCTTTTGTCTTGGGTGTCAAAGTCATATTTGATATGAAATTGCTTAGTGTAGCCTCCTTCTCTTTTGTTAAATTTTGGAACAATTTTTTCAATCATTATTCTACTCTCTTTTTCGGGTAAATATTTACGAAGTCTTCGATACGCTAAGACTTGATCATCTCCTGCTTTTTTAACCAAAGTTACAAGTCTTTCAAATTTTGGTCTAAACCATTTGGCTCTTGTAGTGAAAGTCTCAATACGACCTTCGGGACTATTAATTAGGCCTCTACTCAAATCAGTCCAGAGTCTTTTTCGGTCTTCTTCAGTTCTTTTGAACTTCTTGGTATTTTTTCTGTGTCTCATATTTTGGTTTATTTGAGGATTTCTAAAATTGTTTCTTGCTGTCTTGGGCCGTACTGTCTATGATAATTTGATTTGGATTTGTATTTGACCACTCGAAGTTTTGGTCCTTTTTGTTGTTTGATTACTTTGGCTTTGACTGTAGAAGTATTTTTGAAGTCACCAAAACCGTGCAAAACATTTAGCTCTATAGTGCTATTTTCTTTGGCATCAAGTTTGTTAACTATAATTTTTTGACCAAAGTCGGTAAGGTATTGATGTGATCCAGATTGTACTACAAAGGGCATATTTCTAAATAATTTGTTAAGCTAAAATTTCTTTGATAACAACTTCAACAACATTGTTATTGAGTGTGACTTGAGCTTTATCACCTTCTTTTTTACCAAGAATTGCTTCGGCAAGAGGTGACTCGTTGCTAATTTTACCAGCTGTTGCATCTGATTCTGAACTACCAACGATAAACAAGTCAAATACAGAATTATCTTGTGAGTATTGAATCTTGACGTGAGAACCGATCTTGATAGTTTTGGAACCTTTGGCTGAAGATTCTTCAATAATTTCATAACCTTTGAGAATATCTCTAATCTCTCCCTCTCTGGCAACCAAATTGTCTCGCTCTAATTTAGAAGAATCAAGAGCGGCGTTTTCACTCAAATCACCTTCTTTTAGGGCTTTGTTAATCGCATCAAGAACTTGTGGAAGTTTAACTTCTATAATATTTTTGAGCTCATCATTAAGTTCTTTCAAACCTTCTTTGGTAATATAATTAGTCATTTGCAACAAGTAAGACGTTATTAGTAAATAAAATATTTCGGTTTTTGTCAAGTAAAACTTAAGTGCTTAACAATCAAGGTTTGTAATTTGGATTTTGGGAAACTTGTTTTGACAAATAATAGATTTGCAGTTAATGATTATGTATAATGATGGTTTTTTAGAAACCGATTCGGTTAACATGATGCATTATTACTTGTCTAAATTGTTAGATGAGGATTTTGTGCAATTAATTAATAATCAAGGCAGTAAGGTAGAAAAAATCAATCTTAATAGTTGGCCTGATTTGGAGAATCTTTTGGGCGATAATATATTTGATACTTCAAAATCGAACAAAATAGTGAATATTAATGATTTGGATATAGACAAAAAAGTCATTCAATTCTTACAAAGATTGGATATTTTTGGTGAAACAATATATTTTTACTCTACAACTAGATTTGGCTTGGGTGCAGTTGAGAAAAAGCTTTGGAAAAGTGCAAAATTTGATTATAATGAAATCAAGTGCAAAAAGAATGAACTTGAAGATATTGCCAAAATTTTGAACAAAAATAATAAAAACAATCTCAATCAAGTTATGATTAGCCAGATTATTGAGATTTCCAGTAACGTTGATGAGCTTATTAATAACATTGATATAGTATCAGTTGGCCAAAATGCGGATGAGATTATTAAGTATTTGTCTAACAAAGAATTAACACCTGCTTATATGCTGCATTTTGATGTTAATAGGGGTTTGCAAAATTATCAAGAATGGCTATCTCATAGTAAAGATGAAGAGATTCAATTAATGTTAAGTCTTATATTTGGCAAATTAAAAAAACAATCCAATGAAAAAGCTCAAAAAGCTGTTGCTGAATTAATAAAAACTGATCAAAGAATCAAAACCAATAGTAGTGTTCCTCAAACAGTATGGTTCAAATATTTTTTGTGGCGAGTAAAAAATAACCAATATGCTCTTTAGGAATTTTACACTACATCCAGGGTTTTTTGAAAGCTTTGCTCAGACCAGTTTGATAGCTCGTGGGATTAAAAAAATATTATTCAGATTGAGAATGTAAATTGGCGCGATGAGTTTGGGATTGGTGGTTACAAACAAGTCGATGACAAACCTTACGGGGGCGGGAATGGAATGGTTCTTATGGTAGATCCTATTTATCGGGCTTTGCAAAAATATGATGCGATTTCTGACTTTTTTGATCCACCTACCCAAGAAACCGTTCACCAAAAAAAGACTCCAAATAATTCGAGGTTTTTGAAGCATGGCAAAAGGGGTCTATCAAGCAACCAAAAGTAACTGTATCATTAACTCCAAGAGGTTATCCACTCAATCAACAAATTGTTGAATGGCTCAGTGAAAATTTTGAAGAGCTAAATATTTTGTGTGGAAGATACGAAGGGTTTGATCATAGGGTGGAGGAAATGATTGATCTGGAAATAAGTGTTGGTGATTTTGTACTCAATGGTGGTGAGGCAGCTGCTCTTTGTTTGATGGAGGCTGTGAGCAGGTTAAGACCAGGTTTTATTACCAAAGAGGGTTCGGTACTTCACGACAGTTTTAGCACCAATTTGAATCGATATGGTGAGCACTCAGAATATATTGAGGGCAAAAGAAGATTGGCTATAAACAAAAGGTTACGAGATAAAGTAGCAGTTAAAAAAATAGACTGGAAGAACTCCCCTAACCTGTTTGATGAAAAAAACTATTTCAAAGAAACCCTACCAAGGATTGAACACCCACAATATACTAGAAGTGAGATATGGAACAATTGGAAAATCCCAGAAGTTCTATTGTGCGGTGATCACAAAAAGATTCAACAATGGCGTGAGAATTGGATTGATATTTGATTGACAGTAATGTTGTATTAATTTAATTTTGGGTGTAGATATGTCAAAAAGAAAAGATCTTACCGAATCTCATTTAGTTGCTGTTTTAACCATTTTAGGATTTTTTTGTGTTTCAGTTTTTGGACAGTTTGGACAAGTTAATGTACAGGCAGCTGAGTGTACTTGGCAAGGAGGGATAAATAGTAATTTTGAGGATGCTGGTAACTGGACTGGTTGTGGTGGCAACGCACCGGGCGCATCTGATATCGCGGTTTTTCCTAGTCAACCATCTCCAATTACTGTTGATCTCAATACCAATTTTTATAGTATTGGTGGTATAACTATGAATGGTAATGTGACCTTGAATAAACTTTCAGATTTTGCCTCTTTTAGTGGAACAGGCTCTTCAACACTCACATACAACGGTGCTGGAAATATAATTGATTTGTATGGAATATTGGGTTTTACTACTTTTGATTCACAAACCCCAGACTCTACTTTGTTTCATGAAGTTTTTTTGCAAGTTCCAGCTTCTTCAATTTTTTCCTTTACTGGAAATGGGGAAGTAACCCTTGGACCAGATTCAATTGTACAAATTGCTGATCCAGTTGCGATTGTCAAAGAGCTGAATGTTTCTAGTCAGACCAAACTAATTGCACAAGGTGATTTTATTATGAATAGTACTTTGGCTGGATCTGCCCCAGCTTATGCTAACTTAAATATAGATGGAGTTGTGGAATGTGCATCTAGTACTTGTTTCGGGCCTCGAACAACAGTGAAAATCAATGATGGTGGCCAGCTCGATATTACTGGAACAAACACCAACCTAACTAACGATGTACAGACTGATGGGCAAGCAACTATAACTGCTGAAGACACTACTACATTATCAGGTGATATTAGTATGAATGAGGCTAGTTCATTGCAGATCACTGGTCCTAATTCTGGAGGTTTTGATATTACGGGTGTTATTACTGGTGATGGTCAAATTGGTACTGATGGAAATGTGAACCTACAATCTGAGAATACCTACACTGGTTTAACAACTCTATCTTCTGGGGTTCTGAAGCTTCAAAACGTAAATGCTTTGGGTTCGACAACAACTGGTACGAATATTGAGAGTGGCTCAAGTCTAGAAATTGATGCTGGCGGCTCCATTGGTGAGAACATTACCACTTTTAGTGGAGTGAACGGAATGAAGACAAGGATTTATCACTCCGCCTCTTCAAATTCTACTTTGACTGGAATTGTTACGATGAATACTGATTCTGAAATTGATGTAGACTCAGAAATAATTGACTTTTATATAGAAAATTTAGCTGGAACTGGTAATTTAACAAAAACTGGCTTGGGCAATTTGTATTTGTCTGGTGCTAACGAAAATACATATCTTGGAGATTTGAATGTTAGTGAAGGTGGGTTGATAGCTAATAAAGATGTTGGTAAAAATTCAGTAACAGGGGGCACAGCAACAATACAGGGTTTATGTCTTTGTTTGCTTTCGGATAATCAGGTAGATGATACAACCGATATAGAGATTAATTCGGGTAAGATTCTGTTGAATGATTTGTTCATGCAAGTAAAGGAAACTGTCGATTCTGTAAGTGGAGCTGGAAATATTGAATTATTACCTGGAACAGAATTGACTGTGGGTGCTGACAATGGTGGCGGCACGCATACTGGGACAATCTCGCTAATTGGTTCTGATCAGAAGATTATTAAGATAGGTACTGGTACACAAGAGTTCAATGGGACAGAAGTAAACAATCCTACATCAAACTTTCAGTTTGTCCAAAATGAGGGTGTTTTGATTCTTAATGGTCAGTATCCTCTATCAGATGTGGTGGTTAATGGAGGAGTATTCAAAGGAACAGGAACAGTGAAGTCTCTTACAGCCAGTGGCGAGGTTAGTCCTGGAGTATCACCAGGTGTAATGAACATTGCTGGTAACGCTAATTTTGATGCAATGACTAGTGTTGTAATTGAGTTGGATGGAGAAACTTCTGGTAGTCAGTATGATGTGATAGAAGTTGGTGGAGCTACTACACTTGGTAATGCAGGGCTGACTATTGTTCCAGGCTATGTTCCTGCCACTGGTCAGGTTTTTACAATTTTGAATTCTGATGGTGGTGTGAGTGGAACTTTCGACGGTTTGGCTGATGGGCAGATAGTGGAAGTTACTTACAGTGGCCAAACTCTACAATATCGGGTCAACTACTTATCAAACAGCGTTACTCTAACATTTTTGGGCGTTTCCCAAGAAGATCAGCTAACTCCTGCAAACCCAACACTGATTCGCACAGATGATATCAATTAATAAAGAAAATTAATTAAAAAAACTCCCCTAACCTTTTTAATGAAAAAAATACCTCTATAAAATTCTACCTAAAATTAAACACTCTCAATATATACAAAATACACATTAAATCTTTACATTACATACACATCCACAAAACCTATCAACATAAATAACTCTATTACCTATTTAATAAATACAACAATATAATAATTTAATATAATTTAACTATACCTATTAATCCTTAAATTAAAATATAAACAAATTTAAAAAAACTTATTTTCTAAGTTAAAAATTAACTAATAGATTTGAGTGGTTCTTGACAAATATTGTTTTGTTAACAACTGTTGGAGGTATCAAAAGAAATACTGAATATTATTTATGGCTAGGAAGAACCCGATTCACAAAGTTCGCAATATTGGAATTATTGCACACATTGACGCAGGAAAAACAACATTTACAGAAAGAGTTTTGCTCTACACAGGAGTCACCCATAAGATTGGAGAAGTTCATGATGGTGAGGCAACAATGGACTGGATGGAGCAAGAACAAGAAAGAGGTATTACTATCACATCTGCTGCTACAACTTGTTTTTGGCAAGCCCCTGATTGGGTTTATGAAGATGGAGATAAGACTACAAGATTCAATATTATTGACACACCGGGTCACGTTGATTTTACAGTAGAAGTAGAGCGTTCTCTTCGTGTTCTTGATGGAGCAATTGCAGTTTTTGATGGTGTAGCTGGAGTAGAGTCTCAAACTGAGACTGTTTGGAGGCAAGCTGACAAGTATAATGTTCCTAGAATGTGTTTCATTAATAAGTTAGACAGAACTGGAGCAGACTTTTATTATGATATCAAGTCAATCAAAGACAGATTGACAGATAATGGGATTGTGATGCAACTTCCAATTGGTGCTGAGGATAATTTTCGTGGAATTATTGATCTTATTGAAATGAAGGCCAAAGTATATTATGACGAGATTGGTAAGGATATTAGAGATGAAGATATTCCAGAAGATATGATGGAAAAAGCTAAAGAATATAGAGAAATATTGATTGAAAAGGCTGCGGAAATGGATGATGATTTGACTGAAAAATATCTTGAGGGTCAAGAAATAAGTAACATTGAAATAAAAAAAGCTATCCGCAAGGGAACAATTCATAATAAACTTAACCCAATTTTCTGTGGAACCGCTCTAAAGAATAAAGGTGTACAACCTGTTCTCAATGCTGTTTGTGAGTACCTCCCTTCTCCAATTGATTTGGATGATGTAGTAGCTCATGATGTAGATGACGAGAGCAAAGAAATTGTTATCAAGCCTGATGATAAAGGTGATTTTGCAGGGCTTGCTTTTAAGATTGCTAATGATCAATTTGGTTCCTTAACCTTCTTTCGTGTTTATTCTGGTATTATTAAAAAAGGTGAAATGTTATTTAATCCTCGCACCCGCAAAGAAGAAAGAGCTGGTAGAATTGTCTTGATGCATTCCAATAGTAGAGAGGATATTGATGAAGTTCACGCTGGTGAAATAGCTGCATTTGTTGGTCTAAAAGATGTTAGAACTGGTGATACTGTGTGCTCCAAAAAAGACTCCTTATTATTAGAATCTATTAAATTTGCTGATCCAGTAATTAGTGTTGCTGTTGAACCAAAAACCAAAGCTGATCAAGAAAGAATGGGTGTTGCTCTTCAAAGGTTGTTGTCAGAGGATCCTTCCTTGCATGTGAAAAGTGATCAGGAAACGGGTCAGACAATTTTGAGCGGAATGGGCGAACTTCACTTGGATATTATTGTTGATAGAATGAGAAGAGAATTTAAAGTTGAGACAAATATTGGTGCTCCTCAAGTTGCTTACAAAGAAACTATCAAAATACCTGTTGAATCAGAAGGAAAATATGTCAAACAATCTGGTGGTCGTGGTCAATTTGGTCATTGCTGGCTTAGAATCAAGCCTCAAGAACCAGGAGAAGGTATCAAATTTGAGAATAAGATTGTTGGTGGGGCTATTCCAAAAGAATTTATCCCCGCTATTGAGAAAGGGGTTAGAGAGACTGTGAGTACTGGTGCAATTGCAGGATACCCTATTGTGGATATTGCTGTTGAGGTGTACGACGGATCTTATCATGATGTTGATTCATCAGAGATTGCCTTCAAGCTTGCTGCTTCTCAAGCTCTCAAAGATGGAGTTCTCAAAGCTCAAGGAGTTTTGTTGGAGCCTATAATGGATGTTGAGGTGGTGGTTCCTGAAGAATATCTTGGGGATGTGATTGGTGATCTCAACTCCAGAAGAGGACAGATTAATTCTACTGAGGATAGAGGTAAAGCTAAGGTTATCAAAGCTTTAGTTCCTTTGGAAAAATTATTTGGTTATATTAGTGATCTTCGAGGCTTCACCAAAGGTCAAGGAACAGCAAGTATGATTTTTGGTAATTATTCAGAAGTACCTAGAAATATTCAGGAGCAGATTATTGAGAGTAGGAAGTAACAGACATCCTAAATATAGGCCCAAAAAATATGACCTGCGTAATGCAGGTCGTTAGTTGTTAGCTTATTTCTTCATTGGAAGTTTGGGAATCAACAGCTTTTTGAACTGCTTTTTCTTGTTCTTGAAAACTAACACCTTTAGCAAATAAGTCCATAGATAGTTTAGTATCTATTGCCACTAGTTGCAAAGATAATCTTTTATAAGCATCAGATATTTGCTTGGATAGCTGATTTCTTTGGGTGGTTGCAGACTCAAACTTCTTTCCTATTTCAGTGAATTTGCTATCCATTCGATTAATCATCAAACTAATAACGACAGTAAAAATACTGAATACTGCAATCATACTTTGAATGAATACAGAGTATGAAACGCCTTCAGTAAATGTACCGTTAACTATGGCACCAAAAATGTCAACTGACATATTTTTCCTCCAAATTAAATAATACTACTACTATATTAGCATATAATTAGCCGCTGGTCAAGCATTTAACTAGTCTTTTAATTATATTAATTGAATTTTGATTCCTATCTTTTCCTCATTGATAACTTTTGGCAATAGTGAGTTATTGATAAGTACTTTATAAAATACAAATCATTCTTTGACAAACTCTTTGGTTATTTGGTTTACTAAAATTAGATTTGGAGGGTTATAATGAAATTTAGAAATTTTTGGATTGGGTTGACTTTGGTTGGACTGATACAGTCACCTGCTCTTGCTTCTTGGTACAAACCTTATAAGGATGGATATATCAATGAGCACAATCAGTATATTGTGACAATGCCCAAACTTGGGATTCCTCAGGATGTTATTGATAAAAGCTATTCAAAAAGAGTGCTTTTTGTCAATAAGAAGGATCAAAGATTGAGGTTAATATCACAAGGAAAGGTTTATGGTGAATTTTATGTAACTACAGCAAGAAGTGGACAAACCACAATAAGTTGTGATTGTAAAGTTGGAGGTAAATTCAGAAATATTGTTCTGAGGGGAATTTCTCGAAGTTATGCCAAACCTGTTAGCTATTGGATTGAAACCACTAAATATAGCTATTTGTTTGGGGTACATGATGCTAGTTGGCGTAAAAACTTTGGAACTCATAGATTTTTGGAAGATGGTTCACTGGGGTGTATCAACATGCACTTAAAAGATATTATCACGGTGTATAATTTTGTGAGTCCTGGTGATTGGTTTATCATTCGTTAAGATTTTTTGTGGATTCACTAGAGTCGATAACGGCTCTTTTTTTGTTCATTAAAAGGATTTTGCTTGTAAAAACGAAGCATGATAATAAAAAATAATATATAAATATCTCAAATAAAGAAAAAGCTTGAAGTTCTAATAGAGCTATATTTGGACCAACATCATTGGTAAAAAACAAAAGAAATGATTGAAAAATATTGGGAATCAGTAAAAAAATACTACCTAAAATTGGTATCAATCCAAAGATATTCAAAATCGAAATGATTGGAATTATTGGTATCAAAAAAAGGTTTACCACTATTGAGATCGGACTAACAAAACCTGCTAGATTGATAAGAATTGGCAAAGTAAACAAAAAAATAAGTATGTTTGAGCTAAGGTTTTTGAAGAATTTTATCAAGAATTTAGTTGGGTCAACTTGATCAAAAATATTGCTACCAAGAGCAAAACTTGCTAGAAAAGATAACTGAAAAGAGATAGAGTAAATATAGTATGGATTGATGAAAAGCAAAACTATAGCACTATAAATCAAGGCTCTAATGTATTCAACGCTTCGACCAAGACTCAAGGCTAAATAGATTATCAAAAGAGTCATAACAGATCTTAGAACTGGTGGCTGTGGTCCAACCAATAGTATTAACAACAACATTGAAAAAACTGATAACAATATTCTAAGATATTTTGGTAAACTTAACTTGAAAAGTATTCTTTCCAGAAAAGAAGTCAACAAAACAACTTGAAAACCTGAAACAGCTACCAAGTGAGCTAACCCAAGTTTTTTAAAATTATCGTTAGTAGACTTTTCAATTCCATCAGTATCTCCTGTTATTAAACCACTTGAAAGTGCAGCAACTTCTTGGCATTTTATTTTAGGGTTTAGGAACTCATTAATTTTTGCAAATTCTATGCAGGAAGCATTTAAATAAGTTTTTTTGATGTTTTTTTGAAGTAAATCAACTCTCCTTAGAATCGAGCAAAACCAATCACAATTTTGGTCAACGAGTAGTTGGGAGTCTTTGCTTAGCTCAAGTTGACCAGTTACTCCTAAACTTAGGAAATAACTTTGGTTAAAATTTTGGGAATTATATTCATATCTTTTGGTGAGTGCATCAATTTTATATTGTGAACCAATCCGGAGATTAACTTGGGGGTTGGTAATGGTAAATATTTCAAGGCCACTTTTGGCAAAATAAATACTTTGGTTAAAATTATCTTTGTTGGAAGATAAAACTCTAAAAGATTTCTTAATTGGTGGACTAGATTTTTTTGATTCACTAAAACTTAACAAACTATTGATAATTACAAAAATAACTAAAACAAATAGAAAAAGATTTGCACCATTAAAAATTTTTCTTACCATAGTCATACTGTATTATACTAATCAAATTCCAAGTTTTTAGATAAAGATTATGTTTTTGGTGTTTATCAAACAACCTTATTTTCTTGAAGTTTTTTTTGAGTGATAATGTAGTTGCCCAAGAAGCATGTTGATAATAATATTGTGATTAGAATAAAATTTTGTCAAAGCTTGACTAGGTCATGTTTTTATGATATTCATATTGAATTGATTTGAGGTGATAAATGGATAGAGATAGAGATTTTGAAAAATATGATAACTATGAATACCTCATCCAAAAACTCCAAGATAAAAGAGATGCATACTTGAAGATTATCAAAAAAAGCTGGTATATCTTGTTGATAAAAAGATTGAGATTAGATAGATTTATACTGATTGAAGAGGATATTCTTTTGGTAAAAATAGATGATGCATTGGAGCGACTAAAAGTAGAAAGAGATAGAAAAATGGCTGTTTATACTGACTATTTGGTGAGAAGTAAATTAGATAAACTTTATCACAGCAAATGACGTCAAGTTGATGCCTCCTTAATGACCTAGAGATTACCTCTGGGTCTAATTTTTTGGCTTTTGAAAACTAATTGATATTTGGTTAAAAATGCTTTTATTCTTCAAATAATTTTTCCATGTACCAAATGAGCTCGTCACAAAATAGTTCAATCCTATCTTGTATCTTGGGATTGGTTATTTGAAGGTTTTCATCAAAATCGTTGTTAGTTGCACAAACTCTGGTTGGAATAGGAGTCATATGTAAAGAGCGAACTACTGGAAGAAGAGCATCAAGGGCTTGAGTAGAGCGTAGTCCAGAATCTGTAGATAACATCCCGACAGGTTTGTAGCTTTGGCTATTTAGATAATCTAGGGTGTTTTTGAGTAAACCAGTAAAACTGTTGTGATAAATTGGTGTTGCTAAGATTATGCCACCAGAATCTTCAATTGTATCAATAAAATCAGAAACTTCATTAACAGGATTTTTAAAACATCATCTGTCAGTAATGGTAATGGTTCGCTGGCTTGATTAAAAAATTCTATTTGCAAACCTCTATCTTGAAGTTTTTTTTGTATATGTTTTGCTAAAACAACTGTTTTGGATGTTAAACTAGCTGAGCCAACAATTATTGAGATTTTGTTCTTTTTCATAAAATTAGATTATGATTCCAACTAAAGTAATAACTGTTGGTAAAATCATATTCGCTAATATTCATTCTTAATATATGAGTTGTCAAGAATATGGGTGATGCTTACAAACCTCTTTGCAAATACTCCTCAATATCACTATAGCTTTTGCCTACTATGACTCCTGTGGGAAGGGTGCTTTGCTAAATTATAACTAGCTGGTGATTTGGTTTGTGATTATTTTGCAATACTTGAGAATATAAAAAACCTCCCAAATTTTGTATTCTGGGAGGGTGGCTTGTTTCAAAACAAACCTTTTAGTAAGAAAGGATTTTTATCCTGAGAATTTTTTAATTATTTGTCAACATATTATGAAGATTTAGTAAAAATCAGCTTGACAAGGTTTTGGAAATTTTTTATTTGTTTGTGTAATATTGGTTGGATTTGATTTGGCTAATATTGTTTCACAATAAGCTCTTTTTGTAATGAAAGGAAAGTAAAATGTTAGAACTTGCTGGTATTGTGGTTGGTGCTTTAGCCGAAATAGCCTGTCTGACTAATGATCATGCTTATGGTTCGGATGATAAAAATGATTCTTCAGCCCCATCTGAAATCTTTTATACTGACTCAAATGGTAAAGATGTTCGTTATACAAGAGATAATAATTAGCAGACAATATTAATTTATTGCTCTTATTAAGAGGATCCATACTCTCTGCTAAATGCCCTTGGTAGAGTTGCGTCGAACTATCTGATGGTGCTAAGGTACCTATTGAAGTGACCTAGAGTAATTATTCTAGGTCATAATTTTTTTTTGTAGATAAAAGTTTTTGATATAGATTGTTGGTGTTTTCTACAAACTTCTGGATATAGCAATCTGCTTTAAAAAATTATTCTTGAATCTTTATCTGTTATTCTTACCCATGTACTTGAGTCCTATTTTGACCATTTCTTTGAGATTGGTTTCATCCCAAACTTTGTCTCTCTTCATGGCTGTTATTGTGCTAACAATTAGAACCAATCTAAATTCTTTTTCAGTATTTAGGCATATTCATAAATCTATCTAGATTCACTAAACAATTTATAAGATGTGGCCGTAGTGTACTCGTCCACCACATTCTGGAATTTTGATCGTTATCAAGTACATATTGCAAGGGTGATTTTAAGTCAAGAGATAAGTGTGGTCTTTTGGTGTTGTACCATACAAGGTGTTGCATAAGTTTTCGATTGAAATTAGTTAGGTCTTTTAAGAAAAGGGTGTCTAAATTGTGGTAGATAAATTCGTATTGTACAGAGCCATTAAAT
>JAAUSE010000021.1 GCA_012031925.1 Candidatus Altimarinota bacterium | reverse complement strand
CCTCAAATTGTACAACCTAATATTTTAATTTACCTACATACTCCTGTAAACAAATTGCAAGAAAACATTAAAAAGCGAAATAGAGAGTATGAGCAAGGCATACCTAATGATTATTTATTTAACCTACAAGAAACCTATACCCAATACATAAAGCAGCATAACATTAAAACACTTTTTGTAGATGCAAGTAATGCCGATTTTTTAGGCAATGATGATCATCTTAAAGTAATTATTGATGCCTTAGATAAAGAGTATGAAGATGGACAACATTATTTAACGCTACCTTAATATGATAAATAATTTACCTAAAGAATTTTGGAATTTTATTGGGGCAAGATTATTTTTGTACTAGGTCTTCGTATGATTACTACCATTGTAATTTATCAAGTTTTTCATCTTTCAAATACATACATGGTGGGTATGGTGGGCTTGGCAGAGTTTGTACCAGCTGTAATTTCAGCCTTGTATAGTGGGCATTATATTGACAGGCACAATAAAAAAATATTTTAATATTGGAATAGAAATTTGAAAAGTTTTCAAATCAAACTTTAATGCCCTTGAAATTTGAGATTCGTTGAAGCGCAAGGAAATCATCGAAACATTACGAATAAGAATTATTTTTGTTTGTAGTTATTTTGTAACAGGTTAAGATATATGTTAATTCCTGTTTTTAAGCATGGTCAGAATCAGTCTGTATTAGCACTTGATTTTGATTGTCCTTTTTCTTTTTTGTTAGATGCTTTTGCAATTGAAGAAGTGACTAAAAATACTTTTCTCCAGTCTAGAATGCAGAGTATTTATGGTGAGCTGTGTAGAGCATCTTCAATGACACTTAATAAAGCAACTATAAGCACAGATGAGAAGACTTATAACTTTTTAGAGAAATCCTCACTAACTAAAAGACTAACTCAGTAAACTGCGCAAGATTAGAATGTGAAAATAACTGATTTTTTGTTTGTCACCGGCTTCTTTGCTCGGTGATTTTCTTTTGAAGTTTTCATCAACCAAATGATATTATTAACTAGACAGGTTCGTTTGATTTTTGACTTTTTTTGGAAGATGTGATAGTTAGTACTGTATGTTACAGGCACTTATTTTTGATTCTTTTTATGATAAGCATCGTGGGGTTATAGCTTATATTCGTATTTTTTCTGGGGAAATCAAAAAAAGATATGAGTATTTTTTTTCTGGCTACGAATACCAAAACTGTAGTCCAAGAAGTTGGGGTGTTTGTTCCTCATATGCAAACTAAGGATGGCCTTGAGAATGGTGAGGTTGGTTATGTTGTAACTGGATTGAAAGATTTGGATAGAGTAAAAGTTGGTGATACAATTAGTGACAAAGATGATATATCTAATCAATTAGCTGGGTACAAAGAAGTTGTATCAATGGTATTTGCTAGTCTTTTTCCAAGTGATGCTGATGATTATCCCAAACTTCGTGATTCAATTGCCAAGCTAACTCTCAACGACGCATCATTGACTTACACAACTGAAAACATTCCAGCTATTGGGTTTGGATTTCGCTGTGGTTTTTTAGGTCTCTTGCATATGGATATTGTTCAAGAAAGGCTTAGTCGAGAGTTTGATCTGGATTTGGTCATTACAACACCATCTGTTGAATACAAAATTATTTTGACTACTGGGGAAGAAAAAATGATTCACACACCTAGCGAATTACCTGATCCATCTACTATCCAAACTATCTTGGAACCTTGGGTAAAAGTTGAGATTCTAAGTCCAGCCGAGTTTGTTGGAGGAGTTTTGGAATTAATAAACAGCAAAAGGGGGATTTACGATGGAATGGATTATTTGACTGAGTCTCAAGTACAAATCACAGGTCAAGTTCCACTTGCAGAGATGATTGTGGATTTTTACGATGAACTCAAATCAATGTCAAAAGGATTTGCCACCCTTTCATACGAATCAATTGGCTTTCGAGAGTCAGATTTGGTCAAGATAGATTTTTTAGTCAATGGTAAAAAGATTGATCCACTGTCAGTGATGGCTTTTCGCAAAGATGCTGAGATAAAAGGGCGTGATATTTGTGGAAGACTCAAGGATTTAATTCCTAGGCAAATGTTTGAAATAGCTGTTCAAGCAGCAATAGGTGGTAAAATTATCGCCAGGGAAACTGTTAAAGCTTTTCGCAAAGATGTGACCGCAAAGCTGTATGGAGGAGATCCAACAAGAAGACAAAAACTTCTCAAAAAACAAGCTAAAGGTAAAAAAAGAATGAAAAAATTTGGGGATGTGGAGATACCTCAGTCAGCTTTTTTGAATATTCTCAAGAAGGGTTAAATGATTATTAATAACTTTTGGGTTTTGAAAAAGACCGTGCTTTTGCACGGTATAGTCGAACTACATTAAACCATTACACTGCTGTACCTATCAAATAGGCAATAGAGTTACCTATGTTGACAGGTTTCGCGGACGTGTAATGTAAAGGTTTAATGTGTATCCTGTATATATCTACTTATGAATATTTGATAAAGACTAACAAATTACTAAGCTTGCATCTGTTTTTGTATAATTCAATTGAGGTTTTTTCAAAAACTAAAGAAGTTATATTTGTTTGTTTGCCAAGCAGGGGTAAGTATTTTTTATACATTTGGATATCCTCAAGTACTCTCTCAATTGTTAAATGATTTAAGAAATTTGCTATTTCAACATCAATCTGTTTGAGTTTGTGAATCACTGTCTTATGTTCTTCTTTAGTTAGCCAAAAATAGATTTGGGAAATTTTGGATTTGGGAAATTTTATCATTTGAAGTTGAAGATAAACCAACAACATACCAATAGTGTCTATACCTAAGATCAACAAGAAAAACAGCAATAAAATCAAATACATCTTAAGAAGAATAGAAATTCCATAAATTTCTTCAATTATTATAACTAAGAGTGTTAAGGCACCTGGAGTAATCATTGATGTTTTGGGATACTTTAAAAGTAGTTTAATTATATTTTTGACTATTATTGAACAAGTGAATTTGAGATTATTAAATAATTCAAAAAGCCTATAAGTTAGTGGGAATAAAATTTTTTGTTTTTGGGTATAGAGCTTTATGATTTCCATAACCCTACCTCAACTAAATAACATAGGAAAATTGTTGCAAAAACTCATTCTTGTCAAGACTAATTGGGGTATATTCTGATACCTTTTTGGATTTGTAATGGGTTGTCAAAGTAGCTCTCACTTGGCCAAGTTACACTTTTAACTCCTTTACCCAAAGACAATGCGGGAAGATTGACTCCAGGTTGGCCATAGAATGTTATAGGCTCATAAGAATCTATTGGTAGGGAGAAATTAAACTCAACTTGATTGTAACCTGCTTTGGAATCAATAAAACTACCAAGAACTAAACTTCCATCTATTTGGGTATACACAAAACCGTTTGGAATATTTCTGGCTGTTTGGTTGATTATTTTAACTTCAGCAAGCTCTTTAACTTCAATAGCATTTTCTTTGGATTGGTAAAAAGAACTAAAAGGTTTGATCAAAGATCGATTAATTGTATCATTACCTTTGACTGAAAAGTTGGTTGCATTTGGGGGGAGTTGAACTCCAATGAACAT
The DNA here is from genome assembly GCA_012031925.1 of Candidatus Altimarinota bacterium. Taxonomy (GTDB): domain Bacteria; phylum Patescibacteriota; class JACMRA01; order JACMRA01; family JACMRA01; genus JAAUSE01. The sequence goes on along the minus strand of JAAUSE010000021.1, from coordinate 18,849 downwards.
TTGCCCAGTAGAGCTATTGAAACCTCTTTGCAAGAAGGTTTTTGGAGGTATGTATTCTTGGTATTTGAGGTGAAAATTAGTTTTGCCAATTTTTTTTGTACTGCTGAGAGCATAAGTGTTTTGAGAAATAAGGTTGCGTTTGTCTCCAGAAAAATTAATCATCAGTGGAGTAATAAAATTTTCTTTTTGTTGATTATAACACACTTGATCACTACCCAAATTGATAGATTTGAAAAACTCAATAAGAGATGGATTTTTGAACCACATCATCATATCTCGTGATTGGATTGAGTCAATAATAGTGTTGAGGGTTTTAGAAACACCTTGGGAATTAACTATACTTTCAAATGAATCTAAAAGAGATTTGAAAATATTTGATATATTGTATTTAGGATTACTGTTGGTTGCAAAAGATAAGCTTGTTAACCTTTCGATTTCATCAAAAAAATTATTTCGATTTATAGGACCTATTCCATCTACATTAAGAACAAAATCTAAAGGCAAAAGGTTTTGAATAAACTGAGGTGTGATCATTAATAAATGATCAATTGTGTATCCGTTATCACTAGTACTAAATTCTTGTTCAATAAGACTGCCCGTTACTTCAAAACAAGGTGTAAAGTTCAAATCTCTTGAGCCTACCGTTAAAGTTCGTTCTTTGCCATAACTGTAATAAGAATAAGCTGGATGGGCATAGTTAACTGGATTTTTGGAACCATCTATCCAGTAGATGGATTGGGATTGTCCAACTGTGATTTTGCCTTGAGAAATAGTCAAAGGAAGGTAAGAACCATAAAAACCGCCAGTTGATCTAGCTTCACCTGTGTTTTGATTAAAGATTACAATTTGTTTGGTTGTGTAATGACCCAAGAGATCCAAAATATTGTCTTGGTTATTATTGAGGATTTTTAGAAGCTTAATCCCCTCGTCTATAGAGCTCAAAATTTGCTGAGCTTTTTGATTGCCAAAAATTGACAAGAAGGTTCTATATATACCAAAGTCAGACCACAAAGACTCGGTTTGGATTATTAAATTATCTAACTCACTGAAGAATATTTGCAAATCAGTAGTGAAAGATTTTCCCTCAAATACATTTTCAAAACCATAAGGACTAAGTGAATAATTTTGTAGGGGTGCTAATTTTTCTAGCCATAATTGAATCACTTTATCTAATTTGTTAAGATCTCTTTGGACTAAGCCTTCAGTCAAAGTTATATTTGTGATTGGTTTTAGGGAATTGAGTATACTAGATTTTATTGAGTCTAGTGTGTTTTGTTCAACTTTATCAGAGTATTTTAATAAAAAACTTACTTTTTCTAAGACTTGAGGAGTGTTTTCTTGTAAATTTTGAACAGAGGATAGTGAACTAGAAATCAAATTAACACCAGTTAAAACTACAATTAATAAAATAGTAATGCAAGTAATTAGGTGATGTTTGATAGTGTACTTGGACCAAAAAATACTGGGTCTTTCTGACAAAGACTGATTAGTGCGAAGTTGCATTAATTTCTTTTCCCAAATTACAATTTTGTTAGGCAAAGTAGTATGATTTTAATTAAACAAATTCAAATGGTCAACTTGACTATTTTCCTTCGCTAGTGATAAAGACATAATATGTCAGCAAAAAGAGTTGTAATTAACGGTTTTGGAAGGATTGGTAGACTCACTTGTAGAAGTATTCTCACAAAATATCCAGAAATTGAAATCATAGCTATTAATGATTTGGGTAATCCTCAAAATTTGGCTTATTTATTTGAGTTTGACTCAACTTATGGTAGATGGGATGGTCAAGTTGAAGCTGGGGATGATTTTATAAAAATTGACGGTAAAAAGATTAAGATTCTTTCTCAAAAAGATCCAAGTTCTCTTCCTTGGGCGGAGTTAGGAATTGATATAGTTATTGAAAGTACTGGCTTGTTTAGAAGTAGTGAATTAGCTACAAAACATATTCAGGCTGGGGCAAAAAGAGTAATTATTTCAGCACCTCCAAAATCTTACGATATCCCTACTACTGTTATTGGATCAAACCAGTTAGATCAATCATCGCGATTAATAAGCTGTGCTTCTTGTACAACCAATGCTATTGCAACAGTTTTGGGGCCTATTAATAAAAATTTTAAAATTCAAAAAGTAATAGGAGTTACTGTTCATGCTTATACGGCTTCTCAGGTGCTACAAGATACCACTAATGACAAAGGATTTCGAGATGGTAGAGCTGCTGCTGTGAATATAATTCCAACAACCACTGGAGCTGCAAAATCAGTGGTGGATATTTTTCCAAATCTTAAGGGCAAAGTAATTCTTAACTCTTTACGAGTACCCGTAATTACTGGATCAATGGTTTATTTGACTATTGAGCTTGAACAAAAAACTACAATAGATAATATAAATGAACTATTAAAAAACTCTAGCCAAGAAAATCTTAAAGGTATTATGGATTTTTCTCAAAAAGAATTAGTATCTTCGGATATCATAGGTAACTCACACTCTTGTATTGTTGATAGCCTGTTAACTGAAACCCTTAATAATTCTATAAAATTAGTTATTTGGTACGATAATGAATGGGGTTACAGTAATCGCTTAGCTGATATGATTGCTCAAATAGACAAGTAGTTGATTTTTGAAACATCAAACGCAACTGAACCTACTATTACTTAAATTTCTTATCTTTATCTTTTGGAGCTGGTTGAAATAAGCTATCAAATGTATCTGAAAAAACTTACCAATTTGCGAGTATATTTTAAAAATTGGTTCCCCAACATAATATATTCTTTGAATATCAATGATTAAAATCTTTATACAATAAATTAATATAGTTATAACTCCTACAAAGTTGGCAAAAGATGTATTTTTACTGATTATATACAGTGCAAAACCTCCCAAACAAATCAAATAACCAACCCATATATAGAAAGCATTTTGAAATGATTTAGCTCCTTTTTTCATTCTACCAAGCTCTCTGTCCGGATATTTAATAAGATAAAAGTAAAAATCACAAATATAAAACACAGAATAAAAAATACACCAAGCTAATGTAAATACGTTGAGATAACTAATCATTGAATCAAGACTTAGGCTCAAAAAACCACTGTTTATAACCTCACTGGAGTTACTTATTGTTGGAGTCAAAACATCAGGGATATTTGGGTTGTTTTGTTGCGGGTATAGATCAGTAGTCATATTATTCTTTAGTTATTTGATGAGCAGAATTTTTTTGTTTTTTTTGAGTGTTGTATTTTTTCCATTCTTCAAAAGCTATCAAAATAACTGCCGAAATAGGCACTGAAAGCAAAGCCCCCATTGGCCCGCCAAGACGAGAACCAACCATAACAGCAAGGATAATCAAAATTGGATTGAGTCCCACAGCCTGGTTCATAACTTTGGGAACTACATAAATATTTTCAACTTGCTGAATTATAAAGTATAGAATTAGGACTGAAAGAATAGTGATTGGAGATAAAGTGGACGCAGCAATTAAAACTGCTGGAATAACTGAGATAGCTGGCCCAATAATTGGAATAATTTCAAGAAGTCCAGCAATGATTGCAAGTGGTAGTGCAAAAGGTAACCCAAGAATTGATAGTCCTATATAAGAAGTTAAACCTATTATAAACATCACAGTGAATTGTCCTCTAAGCCAAACACCTAGCTTGTGTTCAACTCTACCCCATATATAAATAAACTTATCACGACTTTTGCCTTCAAAAAAGTTTCCAAAGAACTCTTGAATACTTCCGTGTTCAACCAAAAGATAATAAGTTAAGACAATTACTGTAATAATTTTGATGAGAGAGCCAAATATTCCTGTTCCAATACGCAAAAGACTATCAGAGTTATCGTTAAGAGCCCCAATTATACCTTCTTCTAAACCAATATTACTATAAGCTAGTAGTTGGTTTTGGGTATTTTGACTAAGATTGAATTGCAAAGTAATATTACTCAAAAGCTGGGGTATAGAATTAATCAGGGTTTGAGTCTGTGAAACTAACGGGGGTATAAGTGTGTTGATAAGTAAATACATCAAAGATATTGAAACACCAAGAATAGTTAGTACAGAAAACGTCCTTGGTACTCTTCGACTTTCTAGATATTCAACAGTTGGATTGAAAGCTGAGGTAAGAATAATTGCTATAAAAACCAAGGCTAAGATATCACTGATGATAAAGGCGAAGCTAAAAGCAAGTACAATTGCTAAAGCTTTTAGAATGTCTGAGGGACCTCCTTTGAAATGGAACATAAGCTCTTTTATTGAAAACTATTATATCATACTAACCAATATGATGTCAAGGTGAAAGAGAACCTATCTAGTAAACCAGTTAACACTTAAATACAACATCATATTAGCTGCAAAGAACTTAAATTGTTTGTCAAAAATACTTCGGCATTTTAGTCAAAATTGCAAAGAACCTGTCCAATTAATAATATCATTTTTTAATTATACATCTAGCATACTATATACTGATTTGATTAATGGACTTATTAGACAGGTTCAGAGTTTGATAATTTTTGTATATTTGATCAGACTTCAACAATGGCAGCAAAATCCAAAATTGGTTTTCTTAACGAGATTCACAAAAAACTAGTTGTTCTGTATGGATCTGATTTTGATAGGATGAAAAAGATTTGGAAACAAGTTCGTAGTGACTATAAAGAAGATGTTGGTAGTAGATTACCTTTGTCTTTGAGAAAAAATCCTGAAAAATATGAAATGTTTGTGAGTTGGGTTGATAACAAAATAAAAGAGGCTGATAGAGAAGATTTGTATTATCTCAACAAAGCTGACCTTATGGATAGAAGCTGGAGTGAAAAAATTATTCAAAAACTATATCCAAAACCTGATTATAAAATGTATTTAGGGAGAGGGAGATATGCATATTACTATAACGGTACAAAGATTGGGGAGCTGGAAGATACAGAAGAATTTATAGATTATATAACCAAGAAACTACATAAGAAAAAATCAAAGCCCAAAAAAAAGATGGTTTTGGTGAGGAATTTATTTTTAATTTGTAGAAACTATTTTGTTTGGTTTATACAGGATACACATTAAACCTTTACATTACACGTCCGCGAAACCTGTCAACATAGGCAACTCTGTTGCCGATTTGATAGGTACAGCAGTGTAATGGTTTAATGTAGTTCGACTATAAAAATAAATTATTTATTTTAGTAGCTAGGTTGTTGTTTGAACAAAAACCTATCTTAAAGATAGGTTTTTTGTGGGTTGTGTGATTTTAGTTGGCAACTGATATTTCAATATTACTTTGATCTATAACTTCACCAGTTAGATTTTTAGCGATAAATGTTAATTGATAAGTACCTGATTGATTCCAATTCCAATTACTTAGATCAACTGAAGCGTGTTTGTGAGGATATTCTTCATTAGAATTTTCCATCAAGTTTTCCCCATCGCCGTCAACTTGCCAATACATATTGTACTGATCAAGGCTAAGACCTTCAACCATACCTTTGAATGGCTGAACTCCATTGACAGCAGATCCATTACTTGGCCACCAAATCTTTAGAGTTTTCTCTTGAGAGTTGACTTCTTCTTCACTGAGCTCTTCACCATTTTCATCAACTTCACTGATGTTATACACTGTAAAAGGTAGAAGATCATCTATCCAAAGGTGAAGCTTTGACCAGTCACTAGAAAAAGCTCCCATCTTAAGTGTATATTTACCTGCTGTTTCTGGAACAAAATCTAGTTCATACTCAATTGAATCTTCATTAGCTAGGTTAAGATCCTCATCATATAATTGAAATACTCGTTTACCTGATTCATCATAAATTTCAAAATCTGCATTAATATTAGCAACATCAAATCCTGATTGATTTTGCACTGTGGCTGTGAATCCGGTTGATTGACCAGCAATCAAAGTCTCTACGGTAGATCCAACTTTAATTCCAAAAGCTAAATCCTCAGAACTAAACTCCTCAGCTTCACTTTCTTGTGGAGGTTCTTCAGTGTTATTGTCTTCGGGTGTCTCATTTGGTTCTTGGATAGGATTTTCTTCGGGTGTCTCATTTTCCTCCTCCACAGGTGGGTTAACAGTAGTGTCATCAACTGGAAGCTCTGGCAAAGGCTCTATGTTTCCGCCTGTACCACTGTAATATTGTTTGACAACTTCTTGGGCAAGCTTGCCACAATATGTATAATCAAAATTACCACTTCCACAGGCATTTGGATCGCTACTCCAATCCCATAGATGGATCCCTGCTAGATGATCTGCTTCCTCAAAATGCCCAAAAAGTCCTTCGTAAGCAGCTTTTTGTTCACCTTCATTGGGTTCACCTCCTCTTGAAAAATTCCAAGGATCTACAGTGGTACCACTAATATTTCTGTAGCCAACCTCTGTAAAGATTAAGGGTTTGTTAAACTTTTGTGAGAGTGGGAGTAACTCGTTTTGATCAATACTTGCCCAATAACCTTCCAAAGCTTGTGGATTATTACCGTCTACATATTTACCTGGCTCATAATAGGCTGAAACTCCTATATAATCCAAGTCATCCCAAAATTCTATTTCATTTTTTTCGTTGTATGCACCCCCCCAGTTACCACCATAAGTTAAAGAACCTGTGTAAACTCCTCTGACTGCAGCAATTAGATTTCTCCAACGACCTGTATTAGCTGGATCTTGGACAGGACTAGATACACCAACCATTTCAGTTCCCAGAACAATCATTGAAACACCTTCAGTTTGACCAATTTGCCCATATTTGGTAGCTATGTTAGTGTAATTGGTAAACCACTGTCCTCTGTCATACGGTCTTATTTCTGCTCTCCAACCTTGTCCAGACTCTACAAATAGTTTTATAGAAACTTCAATACCAAGACTCTTGATATAGCGAATCCCGCTAATTAGTGACTCATCAGAGGGTGTGTTTGTTCCAGCATAGATATCTACTGCTGAATTACCACTTTGAAAATATGGAACTACTAGTGAGACATGATTTACCCCTGTTGCGGCTAATTTATCTATTGATATGCGAAAATCCGCTGAACCGAAATCACCACTATACCTTGACTGAATGCTTGCACCTTGTTGCCAGTTAGGGGAAAAAGCAGTTGCCTGCAAATTAGGCAAAAGTAAAAAGCTCAGTGTAAAAATACTTGTCAAAAATTTTGTTGCTTTCATATTTCCTTATTATATTATATATTTGAATTAAAAAAATAAACCACAGGGGTCTCCAAGTTCCTATTAGTCGATGACATCACGTCCTCTATGTATTAGGAAGTATAAAATTTTTCTTGTTGTTGTCAACTAATTTTTTTGATTTGCAAGCAATTTTTAGAATTGGTATTGGTTCTTGGTATCATTATAATCCACAACTGATTGCGGTAAAGAAGGGTCATTGATGAATGTATTGATGGTTTTGATATTTTTAAATTTTTTATCAAATTCGAGCACTTCCAAATAATCAATACCACCTATATTAGTAAATTCTTTAAAAATAATTAAGTGATTGTTAGTGGTTTTTCGGATCTTATAAAAATATAGGTTGCACCCATCTTCTCTTCCAGATTGGCAAGACTTTAGAGTAAAGATTTTTTGATTATTGAGAGCTATGTAACACTCAGTGTTTAACTGATTTTGATTACAGGCTTGACCTTCTAAGGAGTACTCTGACTCAATAGGAGTTTGCTCTATCTTAGACTCATAAGAGCTGGAGCTGGAACTTGAAAAGCTTTGGCTGGGTTCTTTAACTACTTGGTCTTTGTTTTCTAAATTACTTAGATCAATCAGACCTGGGTTGAAAGGAGGTTGTATTTGGCTTTGGCTATTAGAAGTTTCTTTAGTTTGCTCAATTGATTGATTCGACGGCGAGATTTGTGAATCATTGCCAAAAAACAACAAACTAAGAAAGATAATAGTCAAAAAAATATTCAAAAGTACAAGAAATTTGGAGAACATAATTAGGGGAATATTGTTAATGAATATGGTCTTGAAGAATGGCGAAATTGTTGTAAAAAGCTATTATCACAATTAGCTAAGGTTGGCTTGGTTCCTACAGCGAATGAAGTTAGATTGAGACATAAATTATTAAATTGACTTTGAAGACCTGAAGTAGATGTGATTCGCCACTTCTGCTCGTTTGAATTATTACAACTTGTTAATGAAACATTATTGTTGGAAGCTGTGAGACAAGAATTAGCAATTTTTAATTCACCTATTGAGCTTATTAACCAATTGGTTGGGTTGTCAGAAATTTGAAGATCTTGATTAAGGCTTCTTCTTTGACCAAAAATGTATATTGGGCCTGGGCTTGTACTTATATCGCTTGAATAGTTTACTGAAGTATAACTTCTTCCAGCTACTGCAAGACCGTTAACACAATTATTGCCTGCAAAATTACAATCATCAAAAGGTGTGGAAATAGTGTTACTTGAGCCTTGGTTGACCTGAAAATGAAGGTGGCTGTATGGTCCAGAGCAATTCTGATTGCAAGTAAACCCAGTTCCACCGATTTGTGCTAAGGGAGCTCCAATAGTAACATCTCTACCAACTACAACACCTCCTATTAATGAGTTTTCTTTGAGATGGATATAATAAGATGAAGAACCATCAGGGTGATTGATAATAATATGATTACCATTCCAAATCCCGCCTTTATTAAAGCAATCGTTGTAAGAATTACACCATTGATTCCACTTACCTCCAAAATTTACTACCCCGACTCTACCACTTCTGGTTGCTACAACAGTACCAGAATTTGAAGAAAGATCTAGAGCTTTTTTGTTTTGGTGAGAAAAAGGTCCATCATATCCTTGATCTACAAAAAAACTATTAGGAGCAGAGATGGGAAATCTCCAAGGCTCATCGTAAAAACCAAAAAATATTGGATTATTAGCGGACTTTGATTGTTTCAGATATCTTTGACGTACTAAATTGATAGCTAAATCTGGATTGAGCTCAAAATCAGTGTACTGGGTATCAGCCAAAGTAGGTACCCATAGTAGATTACTTAAAAAAATTAAGATTGAAATAACAACTAATAAAATTGTTTTCATAGTATGAGTTTTGAGTAAAGAATATAATCTAGTCAAAATTGACAGTTTTGATAAATGTAGTATACTCCAACTAACTATAAATTTTATGAAATACTTGATATTGCTTTTACGCATAAGCTTGATAGTTTTGTTCCTGATGACTGGGCTTGGTAAGGTTATTGCTTCTGAAGCAATGGTCAGCACTTTTAATAATTGGGGTTGGCCTCTTTGGATGATGTACTTAACTGGAGCTTTGGAAATAATCTTTGCTTTAGGATTAGTTTTTAATAGGTTTGTTAGAATTAGCGCAATGTTACTGTCAATAATGATGGTGGTTGCTGTCGTGGTTCATATTGTTAACGGTGAGACTTTTATTATGCCTGCAATATTAGCAATTCTTGCAATTATGGTAGCCAAACACCCCAAGAAAAAAGCTAAACTAGCTTAGGCTGTATCGTTTGAGGATTTTTTTGGCTACTTTGAATTTTGGGTAGAATTGAGACACTTGACTCCAGAATTCCTGCGAATGATTCATATAGATAAGGTGGGATAGTTCGTGAATAATTACATAATTTGCAAGCTCTTGGGGTATAAGAGAAAGCTTCCAGTTCAAAGCAATCGTTCCATTTGAGGAACAAGATCCCCAAGAATTTTTAGTAGAAGATAATCTAATTTTTTTAACTTTGGCAAAAACATTCATTTTTTGAGCGTTAGAAAAAACTTTTTGCTCCAGATATTTGTGGAAAGAGTTTTGGATAAAAACCTTTACTTGTTTTTCTAGATTAGATGTTGATGAGACCAAAAATCTGTCTGTTGCAAATTTTAAGGAATGAATTGATGAATCTATTTCTACAGGAAAAGGGCGACCCTGCAGATAAATATTTTTACTATTGATTAGTTCTTGTGTTCCAATTTTATGCTGGACTTTGGTAATAGATTTTTCAATCCAGGCTTGCTTATTTAATAAAACTTGTTTTATGGCTGTTTCACTAGCACGAAGTGGTGCTTTGATAAGAATATTATCTTTGTTAATTACAATACTAATACTCTTTCTTTTGGATCGATCAATTTTGGTGGGTAAAACAAATTTCATTGTTAAATTAGAGATAAAAAATAGATTTTAGTAAAGCTCTTTACAAAAAAAACTGATTTGAGTTGAATATTTGTATGCTTAATCAAGAATTTCCAGTGCAAAAAAGTGATGAAGAATGGAAAGAAAATCTCACTCCCGAAGAATATGAAATTATCAGAAACCATAAAACCGAAAAACCTTTTAGTAGTGAACTACTTAGTAATAAAAATGATGGCAAATATCACTGTGTTGCTTGTGGTGAACTTCTTTTTGACTCTGGGTCTAAATATGATTCAGGAACTGGTTGGCCAAGTTTTTATGAAATTGCTACAGAAGGTAAAATTGGAACTTCAGTAGATACTGAGCTTCTCCTACCTAGAACAGAAGTTCATTGTAACAATTGTGGTGCTCACTTAGGTCATTTATTTAATGACGGGCCAGCACCAACTAACCAAAGATATTGTATCAACGGCACTGCTTTGAGTTTCAAAAAAGATAATCAAGATCAATAAGAAAATTTGACTTGGCAAAACTTAAGGTAAAATAGATATTTTTTGGTTGACAAAAATGTTAAATGGTTTTTTATTGGGTCAATGATTGATGGTAAAAAAGGGACTGTAAAAAAGATTCACCCATTTATACTTATGCTGCTAACTGTGGCTATGTTGTTAATTTTTTTTGATTATATTTTGGGTTTGACTTTTAGTAATAGCGGAACTGTGTTTGGTGTTAGAGATATCAAAGCTGAGTATACAGCTAGTGGAGTTACTATTAAATATTTAGAAAAAAATCTAAGTCCAGCACTGTCCAAATTCAATACCCTTTTTTGATAATGAGTCTATTGATGAGTCTATCAAAGAGTGGATTGACAATCAGACTGAGAAGGGAATTAACAACACTGAGTTCTCAACTTATTTAATTGATTATGAAATAGGGCTTAACACTGAGACGCTTTTGAGCTTTGTACTAAAAACTTCAGAAGGTAATAGAGGGTTTGTTTTTGAAAAATCTACAAGTAATTTGTTAAGATTAGATGAGGTTTTGGTAGAAGATGAGAAAATTTTGGAATTTGTAAGATTCACTGGACAAGATCTTTACCAAGAACTTACTGATAGTTCAAGAGATTATTTTATCTCCAAAGATTATTCTGTGGAATTCTCAAGTCCTGATGGTATTAAGAGGATTAGTTTGTTTGACTTAGATCAAGTTCTAAAAGAAACAATTACCAAGTATATTCCTGATTATAATGAACGCTTATTAACACACCAAGGGAATATTGCCAAAGAAAAAAACAAATCAAGAGAGCTTTATAAGAGAGATATTTTAGAAGCTCAAGAAAATATTGATTGTGAAGATGTAAGCTGTGTTGCATTGACTTTTGATGGAGGCCCAAATGAAAAAATGCTGGAAATAATTAAAACATTGGATACACTAGAAGCAAGGGGAACTTTTTATGTGATAGGTCAAGATATATTTAATAAGTCAGATATTTTTAAAAATTCTTTGAGCAAAGGACATGAATTTGGTAACGCCACTTGGTCTCACAAGGATTTGAAGGAACTTAGTGATGAACAGGCTCGTGAAGAATATTCCAAAGCTCAAGAGATAATCTGGAATATTGGAGGTATTTGGTTGCCAACTTTTCGACCTCCATTTGGGAGTTTTGATGAGACAAAATCTAGTCTTATAGACTCCAAAATTATCAAGTGGGATGTGGACTCAGTAGATTGGAAAGAAGATGCTGAGGCTCGTAATATTGCTAATTTGGTTACTTCCAAAACCCAAAGAAATGATATAGTATTGATGCATTCATTGAACCAAGCTACAAATGACTCTTTGCCAATTATTATTAATGAATTGAGAGCAGATGGATATGAATTTGTTACAGTAAGTAAACTTTTGGATTATAAAGAATAATTTTACTTGCCAAAAATTTCCTTTGAGATATACTCCCTAGGGTATGAAGAGAATCAAGATACTATTACTTGGAATTACAGGAGATTTGGCTAGAATTAAAGTTTTACCTGCACTTAGTGAATTTGCTACTCTACACCAAAAAGATTTTGAAGTTCATTTGATTGGTTATTCCAGAAGTAAAGCTGATGAAAAAGAAGTTGAGAATATTTTGAATCAAAATATTAAGCACGACAAACATAAAATCAAAACCATAGAGTACATTCAAGATTCATACAATAATATTGATAGATTTAATCAAATAATCGACGGTACTTCAAAGCAAGATAAGTTGATAATTTACTTGGCTGTACCACCAGTTGTTTTTATACCTTTTTTGAAGTCCGCCTGCCCTCTTGACCCTTCGAATTTGCATATTGTTATTGAAAAACCATTTGGCAGATCTATTGAAGAGCTCGCTCGCTCATTGACACTGCTACTTCGTGCACTCTAACCAAACAAGTTCATTTTTTTGACCACTATATGTTCAAATCTTCCTCAATCCTTCCAGTGGAATGTGTATTTGAACTAGCTAAACTAAATCAAAAAATCATAAAATCAATCGAAATACGAGCTGTAGAAAAAATTGGTGTCAAAGGTAGAGCTGGTTATTACGATACAATAGGAGCTACTAAAGATATGTGGCAACATTTATTTTCTCTGACTAATTTACTGGCTAACTACTCAGGAAAAAAGCTTAGTTGGACAAAATTTGAGGTAAACAACTACCAAACAGGCCAATATCAAACTTATCTCAACGACCTTAAACTGAAATCGAGTACAACTGAATCATATTTTGGTTTGGAGGGAAAAATTGGCGATATTTTAGTAAAAGCTGAGAGTGGGAAAAAATTAGGCACAAAAGAAACTAGTATTCAAGTGACTTACGAAGATGGCTCAAGCATCAAATGGAATATAGATAAGCAAAAATTTTTAGCAATTTATAATTCTGATGGTCAGTTGATTAATAGTACAAGTCTCTCACAACAAAATTTGCTTAATGATCATACTAATTTGTTTAACTATATCCTTCAAGAAAACCCTTCAAGATTTGTCACTAATGAGCAGGTTATATGTAGTTGGCTAACTTTTAACAAAATCAAAAATTTTAAAACTTCACTTAAAAAATATAAGGATGGAATTTATCCTGTTAAGTGGTTGGATTAAAAGATTATGTGGATTTAAGGTTTTTTGACATAATCAATTAATTGTGCTATGCTCGTACATATAGATTTTGAGGATAGTTATGTTAGGATTTTTGTTGAGTTTATTAATAGCCAACCCAATCATAATTAATACTAATATTGAACCAAATTGTAAGGTTGTTAAGTGTGTTGCTTTGACGTACGATGATGGCCCGCACTCCACCTTGACTCCAAAACTTTTGGATTTAGTGGAGAAAAAATATTCATCTTACAACATTCGCCTGACCTTTTTTGTGCAGGGTCATTTAGTTATGAAGAATAAGGGTATTGTTCAAAGAATTGCCAAAGGTGGTCATGAACTTGGTAACCATACTTGGGCTCACGAGTACCTTACTCAATTAGATAGTTCAGGAATTCAAAAGACCTTGCAAAAGACTCAGCAGATTTTGTTTAGTTTGACTGGTTCATACCCTACAATCTTTCGACCACCAGGTGGCCATTCTGATCAATTCGTAAGATCAAATACTAGTCTTCGAGAAGTAATGTGGGATATTGATACAAGAGATTGGGATCACCGCAATCGGTGGAGAACCTTGGCAATCATAAAAAATCAACTCAAGCCAAACAGTATTATTTTGTTGCATGATATACATGCTGAAAGTGTCGAGGCTTCCCCTTATATTTTTGAAACACTTCATAAAAGTGGATACAAAATGGTGACTGTCTCTCACCTACTAAAGTTTAGATAGCCTTCTTGAACCGTTAACAATGTTGACGGTTCTTTTGTTTATATCTATATTTGTAGTATTTATGAAATATCTAATCTTTGATTTTGATGGTGTTATAGCAAACACTTTTGAAGCTTATGTTCAGTTCTATGCTGAACAAAGAAAGATTAGCCCAGAAAAATCAACCAAATTTATTATTAACCACGTTCTGCATAACAACAGACCAACTTTGATTAAAACTGTAATTAAAAATCTATATCTACCAAAACTGGAAAGCGTTATTTTAAAACGTCAAAACACTTTAAATACTGATTTGCTAAATAACCTTAGGCAAATAAAATATCCTAAAGCAATTGTTTCTAGAAATAACACTAAATTAATAAAAATCTTACTCAGTATTGATCAGCAACAACTATTTAACTATATTTTTGGGTATAATAACTCCAAGTCTAAGGTGGCAGCTTTGAGCTATATATGTCTCCAAAATAAAGTACAACTTGATGATATTTTGTTTGTAACAGATACTGTTGGAGATGTTATCGAGTTGACGGGGCTTGGAACTCTCAAAAAAGATCAGATTCTTGGTGTAACTTGGGGATTTCATAGCAGAAATTTATTAGAAACAGTTCTACCTTCCGCACAAATCATGGATACTAATAAACAGTTGATAAACACAATTGCAAAAATATGTTCAAATACATAGTCTTAATAATTTTTATTATCACCTTAACTATGGGTTCAATCTTAGCGATGCCACTAAGTGAACTTATGGTAAAAGATAGTATTAATAATGTACTTGTTAAAAATATTACTGATCTTCAAGCTGAGGTAATTGAACCTGAAATAGAACTTGCTGAAGTTTTGGAACCAAATCTATCCCCAAATCCTGTATATAAAGCTAAAGCAATTACTGAAGATGAGCAAAAAGATCAGCAAAATCAGGAGTTAGCACAATCTCCTACTTTGGTTGAAAACGAACAACCAACCAATGAAAACCCAAAAGATGTAGTGACTGCTGGGGATGAGGAAGAAGAAACTATAGCTGAAGAAGAATATGATGATAGTCAATTTGAGTTTCCAACAAATCGTGAGACTAATGAGGATTTGTATGATTTTTAGCTTGACTTTATTTGGTAATTGCAGCATTGAATCAGTGTAGATTTTGAGGTGTTTTAATGATTTTGGATTTGTCATCTAATGTAGCTGGAGTTCATTTTGACTTTCCTGTCATGAATGCTTCTGGGCCAAGGTGTACAAGTAGTAGGGAATTATTTGAGTTGTTGAATTCTTCTTCTGGAGGTGTTGTTACTAAGTCAATGACTTCATGTTTTAGATCTGGTAATGATTCACCTAAATATTATGCTTTTGGTGATAATACATTTAATTCTAACGGACTTCAAAACCTTGGCTTTGAAGCTTACTTTGAAATTCTTAGATCAATTTTTAGGATAAATTATACTTATAAGCCTATAATTGCTAGTGTGGCTGTTTTGAATGAGCAAGATTGTTTTGAGATGATTGATAATCTTTTAAAGTCAAAGTTGGTAGATATGATTGAAGTGAACCCAAGCTGCCCTAATATTGAAGGCAGAGAAATACTAACTAATAATTTTGATGACCTAGATAAGTTTGTAAGAAGACTGATGCAGCTAAAAACTAATATAGGAAGTCTGATCCCTATTGGTCTCAAATTACCTTTTTATACAGATAATTGTCATTTTCATTATGTAGATGATATAGTTCTTAATTATGGGGTTGATTTTGTAACTGCAATTAACAGTCTTCCCTACTCTGTTGTTGTCAACACAGATAGTGATGAGTCTTTTATTCATCCAAATTCTGGAGTTGGAGGATTAGGTGGGCCAGCTATTCTAAATTTAGCTCAAGGTCAAGTTTACAAACACTACCAAAACCTTCAGGGTGAAGTGCCAATCATTGGAGTTGGCGGAGTCACGAGGGGTGTTGATGTATACAATTATTTTTTATGTGGGGCTAGTGCTGTACAAATTGGGTCAGCTTTTAGCGTACAAGGAATTAGTATATTTGACAAAATTAAAGCAGATTTGGAAGATTATATGAAGGTAAAGAGTGTTGATTCTCTAAAAAAAATTACTGGCAAACTAAAGATTCCTAAAGCTTTGTAATGTCTCTCCACCCTATACTTGGGTGGAATTTTTCTTGACAAGAAACGGCTTGGTTGTTAGGTTGGATGAAGTTAGTTAATATATTTAAGTCATTCCGGAATAGCTCAGCGGTAGAGCAGTTGGCTGTTAACCAATTGGTCGTAGGTTCGAATCCTACTTCCGGAGCCACAAAGATTTTTTAGACAAATAGAGGAAAAGGATGAACCCCAAACGGGGTTATTTTTGTTTTGTAAGTTATTCAAAATTACTTTTGAGAATTGTACTTATGGATATCTAATCTTAGCTTTTTCAAAACTATGAAGTGATTATCACCTTAGTAGAATTAGAACTATAAAATTGAAAATAATATGCATTGAAATACTATACAAAATACCAAATTTTAACCTAACCAATTAAAGTAGGAATGATTGTATAGATGTTTGATATGGTTTGAAAACTATCACTCTCAACTGACAATAAAAAAAGGAGTGTGTTGATTATTATTAATTCTGGAATAAAAAGCTCAAGACCAAAAATATTTGGAATAATTATTAGAATCAAGCCCAAAAGAAATAAAAAAAAGGATATGTTATGATAAATTAGTTTTTTTCTATTTAACCAGAACCTAAAAACAAACTCTTCAAATACAGGAGTGATGATTATTGTTCTTATCAACCTAAGGAGAGTTAAATTTAGCATAATTAATTATTAAAAAATGACCTACTCATAAAAGTAGGTCAAGGTAGTTTTAGTTACAACTTAATACAAAGCAAAAAGGATACTATTTATTTGCTATACAATGTCCTTGAGATTGGTGATACCAGATATGCCATGCATTGGTTATTTCTACTCCGTCCCATGCCCAAAGTCTTGACCATGATGCTTCATATACAGAGGTTACACCAATTGATGAATTACCTCCATTTACTCGATTGAAGAATTCATTGAAACATATGTTATTGCCTTCTTCTTGACTGTATGCGTTTGAGCCAATGTAGGCAAAAGGATGCTCGCGATTCTTATAAACATTAGGATCCTTTGTATACGGTCCGCCAGTGCGAATCAGATTAGGAACAGTTGGAAGTACCTGTTGGGGTGCAGCAGGCTGACCAGTTCCCCACAGATTACCGAGTTTATTAAACTTGAATCTCTGTTCGCGAATATTGCGACATGGTTCAATCTTAACTCGATTGGCATCTGGGAGGATTCCGATTTTGGAACCATCGACAGCTAAGCAAGCTTGGATGTTATTTGGTGCACGTTTTTCTACTTCTAGAAGATAAGAGAACTTTGAGAGCTTCAGCGTTAGGAAGAATCCCGATCTTTGAAGCATCTACATCAAGGCAGTATTGGTAACTACCAGATGGTGCTACTTCTACGACGATTTGATAGACTCCGTTTAATCTTTCCGCCTTTGCTGGTTGAGCCCCAAGAACAAGAGAAGACAACGAGGCTAAACCTAATGCAAGTGTTGCAAGAAGTTTTTTCATGTTTTTTTTCGATCCCCTATTTGATGAATTACTACTTTTTAGGCAGCTTTACTTGCATAATGTAGCACGTTTTTTGGGTTTTGTCAAGTTCTAGTAATTACTCATTTGTAGAAAAAATCACCAGCTTGAGTTGCTGGTGATTGTTGATAAATTTATTGTTCGAGGATTTGCTTGAGGTTAGTAAATGTTAGTCTTGGTGGTATATAAGATGGGTCTACCTCTACTCTTCTCTCATCAATGAACAAACAAAAATAAAAATCGGGGATAATCACTTCTCCTATTTGGTAAATTAAGGAAAGAAAATTTTCAGTGATTATTTCTGTTGATTCTGAAGTTATTCTGTAATTAGAAATAAGTTCAATCTCAATACTCAAATGATTTTGACTGATTAACTCACTTGAAATGTCAGTTATTACATATGTATACTCATTCTCAAGTGGGTTAGATGATAATAATTCAATAAGTTTGGAAGTTTTTACTGACTTGTCCAAATCCCACAAACCGATTACTAAAGTGTGTGTTTTGGTAATTCTTTGATCTTTATAAACAGGATTGATTGTGTTTTTGTTGGGTGTTGTTGTTTTTGGCATTGAGTCACCTCAATAATAGATCGAAACAAACATAGCACACTTTTGGTATAAGTGCAAGGGTTGACCAAATTTGAATTCTTTGGGAATATGATTGGAGGAATGTATCCGTAGCTCAGTTGGATTAGAGCGTCTGGTTTCGGCCCAGAAGGTCGGGGGTTCGAGCCCTCCGGGTACACCAGTAAATTGACACTTGATGTGTCAATTTACGAGAAATTTAGATAAATTTGTAATTTATCGTTACGAATTTCTGTTACATCCTGTAAGGATTTATTTTTGCGTCGAATTACGGAGATTTTAAGAAAATTTATAGTTTTCTGTGAAGAAATCTCTTTAGCCGAAGGCATAACTTGCTATATCAATTTACGAGAAATTTAGTAAAATCTATAATTTTGCGTTAAGAATTTCTTTTAGTCGAAGGCATAGCTGACTTATCATATTATGAAAGTTTCAAAACCTTCTAGGTATTGTTACAACAACAAGAATCCCTAAGTTTCACTATTTGAAAGTATTGATTTACGGAATTTTTAAAAGAAATTATTATTCTTTGTTCAGAAATCTCTTTTGGCAAAATTGATTGTACTCGTCCACCACATTCTGGAATTTTGATCGTTATCAAGTACATATTGCAAGGGTGATTTTAAGTCAAGAGATAAGTGTGGTCTTTTGGTGTTGTACCATACAAGGTGTTGCATAAGTTTCGATTGAAATTAGTTAGGTCTTTTAAGAAAGGGTGTCTAAATTGTGGTAGATAAATTA
>JAAUSE010000020.1 GCA_012031925.1 Candidatus Altimarinota bacterium | reverse complement strand
ACTAGATCACGTTCTGTTCTTGGTTATTTGTTTAATTATACTTTAGCTCTTTATGGAGTTGTTTGTTGTAAAAGTCAGGATTAGTGGGCGGTGGGGGTGATGGGGGTGATTTCGCTATTTGGGTTTCTAAGAAAAAAAATCATAGTCTTATCAATTACTTACAGTCTCTTAATTTTGAGAAAACTACCAAAACTAATCTATTTAACAAACACCAATATCAGGAATCAAAAAGCCAGAATTATGAGTACAAATATAATTTAAGAATCAGTTCTTCTAACTATATTCTGAACAAAACAGTTTTGTTTTTAGTTGATGAGAATTTACAAAAATCCCAAATAAAATCAACAATAGTAGATCAAATCACATACTCACCTAATAGATATTCTATAGAAACAGATAAACTATTAGATAAAAATCAAATAACTAACCTTCTGAGTTTTAGTGATAAGTCAATAGAATATGCACTAAAAAAAACTTTTAGTTTGGGAAGATTGCTCAAAATACAATAACCAAGAAACCTTTGTTTTTGAAAAAATATTTGGATATAATTGTCTAAAAAGTAACCAACAAAATATTGCAATAATCAAAAACATTCTGGACAAACCTCAACTATTTAGTAGCTTTTCAAAAAAAATCAAGACAACAAAAATACAGCTAGTTTTTGTTAAGAAATAAGAGGGTCTGGTCAATTACAAAAGTGTCAAGCTTATCTGACCTCTCTCATTAATATCTTTGATCTTAGCATCAAGAATCTGTCCAATCACAAAGATTTCTTCAATTTTTTTATTCTTTTCACCAGTTTGTGATATATGAATCAATCCTTCTTTTTCAGATGCATCAATTTTTACAAAAGCTCCATAAGCCTCAAGGCGAAATATTTGGGCATTAACAACATCTCCTGTTTTGTACTCTTTGATAATCTGTTCAATCATTTTGAGAGCTTCCAATGATTTCTCATGGTCATTTCCATAAATCAAAGCCCTACCTGTCTCATCTTCAATCTCAATCTCTGTACCCGTCTTGGCAATTATATTCTTAATTACTTTACCACTTGGACCAATTACTTCAGAGACTTTTCCATCGGAATATTAATCATCTGCACACTTGGAGCGTATTTATTAAGATTTTTTCTAGGCTTATCAATTGCCTCATTCATAATTGAAAGTATGTGCAGTCGTGCCTCTTTAGCTCTATCCAAAGCAACTTTGAGAATCCTTGGTGTCAATCCAGCAACTTTATTATCTAACTGAATCGCAGTAATTCCGCCAGTAGTTCCAGTCACTTTAAAATCCATATCTCCATGATGATCTTCTAAACCTTGAATGTCAGTAAGCACCTCAAACTCACCAGAATTATCAAGCACCAAACCCATAGCAACACCAGCTACAGTTTCAGAAATTGGTACTCCAGCATCCATCAGACTCAAAGAAGAGCCGCAAACACTAGCCATAGAAGTTGAACCATTTGAACCCAAACACTCACTCACCAGTCTCAAAGTATAGGGAAATTTTGCAAAATCTGGAAGTACTGGAAGCATAGCTTTCTCAGCCAAAGCTCCATGACCTATTTCTCTTCTCCCTGGCCCACTATACCTTCCAGTCTCTCCAACAGAGTAAGGAGGAAAATTATAATGGTGAATATAATTCTTAGTCACCTCTTCAAAATCTTCCATATCATCCAGCAATTGAGCATCCCTGTTGGTTCCAATTGTTAGAACATTTAGCACTTGCGTCTCACCTCTTTGAAAAAGACTACTACCATGAGTTCGCCCAAGTACGCCAACCTGGCAGGTAATCCTTCTTGTCTCATCAAGTTTTCTACCATCCACTCTTCTCTTATTAACAAGTACATTCTCTTTTATAATTTCTGTTATATAAACATCATAACCATTTTCTAGTTCTGATTTTAAATTACTTAACATTTCAAAGCTATTTACCAATTCTAAAAGAGCCAAAGTTATTTCTCTATTAATAACTATAGAATTTTCATCAGAAACAAAAACTTCAACATCATTGTTATTTTGAGTTGCAAACCAATCTTTGAAAGTAAGAAAATTCTCGAACCGACCTCTCTTATTAACAGCCAAAAGTACTTCAACAATATTAAGGGCTTCTTCTTTGATTTTATTTCTAGCTTCTAATTTTGTTTGTTTATCCTCTGCAGAAAAAACTACTTCTTCAAATAAAGTTTTTTGAGTTCGCCAAAAATCTACCACTTCTTTTCTAGGTTTGACTGAAACAATTTCAACTTCCACTTTAGAGTCTACCATATGCAAAAACTCTTTCTGAAACTGCGTCAAAATTTTTAATTCTGTATTAGCTAAATCTATTGCTTTGTTTAATTGGTCTTCACCCAAATTATTTGCCTCAGCTTCAACCATCATAATATTACTACCATCACCACTTAGCACCACTTTTGCTTCACTAATCGCAATCTGAGAGTAACTAGGATTGACAATAAGCTTACCGTCTAAAGCAATCCTAACACTACTAACAGGACCAACAAAACCAGCAATATTAGACATATTCACAGCAGTTGACGCAGCCAATACACTCAACATATCAGGCGGATTAACTTCATCAATACTAAGAACAGTTATGATCACTTGGATTTCATTTCGAATATAAGGATCAAACAAAGAACGAAGAGATCTATCGACCATTCTTCCAGTCAAAACAGCGTTATCAGATGGCCTTCCTTCTCGCTTCATGAATCTAGATCCTTTTATTTTGCCACTAGCATACATTCTCTCTTCATACATCACTTGCAATGGAAAATAATCGCTATTATTCTCTTTTCCAACCTGAACTACAGCTAATACAGTAGTTTCTCCAATTGTCGCCAAAACTGAACTAGTGGCCTGTTGAGCCAAAAGACCAGTTTCCAAAATTAGCTTTTGACCATGGTAATTAATCTCGTGCCTCTTTGATACATCTTTAAACATATTCAATACCTATATCTATAACTGATTAATGTCAACTAGACAAAAACAAAAAAATATTTTAGTAAAACCAATTGATTACTACTAGGAGGTAGGATTTTGTGGAATAGAAAAAGAATATCAGTGAAATAATTAATCAAATAAACAATCAAAGTAAACCTTATCAACTAGGTAAAACCAATTACTTTTTGAGAAATAGTAACAAGCTACTTCATAAAAATATTCGGCAATCCGTTCTTGTTTCAACACTATATCTTTTGGTTAACAACCCCAACGAGCCAAGTCTATACACTCACAAATTATCTTTTCGTGATCATATATCCTCCAAGATAAACAAAAAATATAGACTAATTTGGTACTATTCCAAAAAAACCCCAAAAACCATTATTCTAATAGATATAGGTAATCATGATAATGTATACTAACCCTAACGTTTATCTGTTGGGGTTCATATTTGACTAAATTCTAGATTATACCTACAATCAAACCTAAGCAAAACTCTACCTTTGAACATTATAGAGATGTGAAGGGACTTATATATGAATTACAGAAAAAAATGGAACGAAACCAAAAAAAGTTCTCGAAGATCTAAACCCAAAAAATTATTTGGTGACGATCATAGCATATTTGTAAAAAAAGCTGTTCCAGTAAGCATCCAAGAATACAAGCCTAAGCATCTGTTTACAGATTTTGGACTTCATAAGTCTTTGTTGAATTGTATTTATGATCATGGTTTCACTCAACCCAGCCCAATTCAAGACAAAACCATACCTCATATTCTCAAAGGTGAAGATATAATTGGTCTAGCCAACACGGGAACAGGTAAAACTGCAGCATTTCTTTTGCCACTGATTCACAAGGCTATTAGAAATATAAGGACCAAAAAAAACTTTAGCACTCTTATTGTAGCCCCTACTCGAGAATTAGCTATTCAAATCAATGATGAGCTTCAAAAATTAACCACCCCTTCTATGCGAATTTTCTCAACTACTTGTGTTGGTGGTTCTTCTATGAAAAGACAAATTGTTAGGCTTGAAAAATATCCTAATCATTTTGTCATTGGCACACCTGGAAGACTAGTAGATCTTGTTCACAAAAAAAAGCTAAAGCTTAGTGAAGCCAAACATGTCGTACTTGATGAGGTTGATAGAATGCTTGATATGGGTTTTATTGATGATATAACTTTTCTGATTGACCAGCTCGCTACTCAAAGACAATCTCTATTTTTCTCAGCAACAATGGACAAAAAACTTGAACCAATCTCAGATTCTTTTCTCAAAAATCCAGTCAAAGTTGTAATCAAAAGTAATTCTGCCAGCGATAATGTGGATCAAAGCGTTGTTAAAATTTTTGGCACCAACACCAAAATCCGGGCATTGCAAGATCTTTTAGAAGATGATAGGTTCAAAAAAGTTCTTATCTTCACAGCTACTAAAATTCAAACAGATAGGCTAAAACAAGATTTGTGTGACAAAGGTTATAATGCTGAGTGTATTCACAGCGATAAAGATCTGCGAGAAAGAAGACAAGCTTTGGAAAGCTTCAAAAAAGATCAGTGTAGAATTTTAGTAGCAACAGATGTTGCCGCAAGAGGGCTTGATGTAGATGATATTTCTCATGTAATCAACTATGACTTGCCCAACAACTATGATGATTATATTCATAGGATAGGCAGGACAGGAAGAGCAGGTAAAACTGGAATAGCTTTAACTTTTATCCAAATTTGAATTCTACCAAAATCGGATAATGATCTGACCCATACAAATTATCTATAACAGTACTATTTGTTTTAAGTTTTTTAGGAACTATAATATGATCTAGTTGTAGATTCCTTTGGGCAAATGTCTGCTTATTCTTGAGAGGATTATCAAGATTATTAGATCGAAAAACTTTTTCAAATTCATCTCTTTCATTTGTAAAAATTTCTTTTGGAGAGAACCCCATCATCCACCAAATCATCCAATTATATTTTGGATTAGCATAAATATTAAAATCTCCACATACAATATTTTGGAACCTTCAACAAACTTCTTCAGGATCAAATCAAACTGCTCTAATCTCAATCGTGGTCCAGCTGAAAGCTCCATATGACAATTAAAAATTCTAAGTTTTTTATGACCTAACTCTATATCAGCATACAAAAACTCGATTGATTCATCCCACCTCATCAAAGTATCCCATAGAGACCATTGAGTCTTGTGATTAACATGAATCTTATTAACTTTTTGGTTGAGTATTTTCTTTTTGGACAAAGTAACCAAGTAATAATTTTCATAAAAACCTCCCTTATGCTTGCGAAAATCAAAACCATATATATAATCATAACCCTCAAAAGACCATCATGAACAAATTCCAAAACATTTATTTTGACTTCCTGCAGACATATTATATCAGGTGATTCAGCAGCAATCAGTTTTTTGAGATTACCAATTGGATCTAGATTTTTAACCCACATGTTCCAGCTAATTACTTTCATGTACATTTCATAATTTTAATATATTTAATAGTCAATATATGGTATAAGTCTTTACCAAAGATTTTTAAATGAAACTGTCCCAATATAACTATTGACTACAAAGTAAAATTTAATTAATTTTCATCCCAACGCTACAATAAATTATTGAGGATCACATGCCGATTAAAATACCCAAATCTCGACGAAAAAGAAAAACTATTTACGACCCTTTTTTGAACAAAAAAATAACGGTTGAAAATGAGCCCTATGAAGCTATAAACTCTTCTGTTGAGCAAAAAATCCACAAAAAAATCCACAAAAGACCAATATTATCTCATCTATTCTTGGTAGTGATATTGTTTGGTTCAGTATAGCCATTAGTGTGCTACTAGCTAGTATTCTTTTCTATTTTCAAGTCCTTCAGCCTCGTATTATTAATCAGATATCCTTACAGGCCCAAGCCCAATCTATACAAATATCCAACACTTTTAGTTCTCAGATAAATGAGTTAGCTAAAATTCAATCAGAAATTCTCAACAAAAATCTAAATTCGTTTACCGAAGTTTGCAATCCAACTCAGTTTTATAATAATCAAGATAATGACCAATTCAAAATTGAGCAACTCAACAAAAAACTTCAACCTAATAGTGATAATAAAAATCTCAAAAACTACAATATATTTTCACAAAAAGATATTCGAGGTACTTTCAACAAACATTATCAGCTTTATGAGTCAGAGTTAGCTCAACTACAGCAAGAAGAGGTCAAACTTAAAGAGTTTCTATCTTACAAAGATTATAAAAACCATTGGATAGAAAACTGTATAGGCTTTCAAGGGTCAATTAACCCAAACACTAACATTGAAGAAATCTGCCAACAACAAAGCAAATTACCTAAGAGCTACAAAGAATTAAATAATCTATACACAGAACTAGAAAACATTGAACAAGAACAAAAAACACTTTGTGAAGATTGGAATAACACTTTACTTTTCATTCCTAATAATGAAGGACTATTTGTTAATAACGAAACTTTCAAGTTAAAATGGACAGATTTATATTCCAAAATCACAACCTTGGATCAAGAAGTCATAACTTCTTTTAATGCAGAAAATCTTAACCAAAAAATTGGAATGTTTGAAGAAAAAACTAGCCAAGTAATTGATAAAATTATTCAAATCACAAAATCCAAAAAAGGTCTAATCAATATGTTTTACCTACTTGATGTAAAACCTAGTGAAATCATTAATTAGATAATTTTGCAATTATATTTTTTAGAGATACTACAAACAATTTAATTTGCTCCAAAGTAGTGTCTTGAGCAAAGCTAATTCTAATAATGCTATCAAAATCTTTTCCATAACCAATTGATCTCAAAAATCTGTTTTCTTCAATTGCTCCAGTAGAACAAGAACTACTTGAACCAACAGCAAAACCATCCAGATCAAGTGCTGTTAGTATTGTTTCTTGCTCTACCCCGTGAATTCCAAATAGAACAATTCCTGCAACATTCTTTTCTACACCCAAAACACTAATTTTATCTTCAGACTGAATTGAGTTTAGTAAATATTTTTTTAATTTTGCAAAATGCTCATTAGTTTTTTTTCTATCAAAATCAAGCTTCTTCATTGCTTCCATCATAGCTAATATAGCAGGGACATTTTCTGTACCACTTATTAAACCTTTTTCCTGAGATCCTCCCAAAAATATTGGATTAAGGTGAACATCTTTACTAACATACAAAACACTAACACCTTTTGGAGCGTTAATCTTAGATGAGCTCAAAGTCATCATATCACAACCTAATTCTTTGACTTTACAATCCAAGTACTTAAAAGCTTGTGAACAATCTGAATGAACTCTAATGGCAGGTAAGTGGTTTTTGATTCTTAAAGTGTTAATTGTTTCCAACCTTTTGCAAAGCTCAGCAATTGGCTGAATAGTTCCTACAATATTGTTAACATACATCAAAGTGATTAATTCAGTTTTGTCATCAATTACCTCAATAATCTTATCAAGATTAATTACGCAACTTGAGTCAATTTGGAGAATTTTCTGATTTCTATTAATTAATTGTTTCTCTATTGAAGGGTGTTCAAAATCAAAACCAATAATATTTTCAAAAGAGTTCAAAACAATATTATTAGCAATTGTGGAAGATGGTACAAAAAAAACCTCTTGTGAAAGTGAGCCTATTATCTGTGAAATTTCAATCCTTGCTTTTTCTAGCTCTGCTCTTACTAATCTAGCTGTGGAATGATAAGAGCTTGGATTTGCCCAAAATTCTTGAATATATTGCAAGTATTTTTCCAAAACAAAATCATCCACTTTTGTGGCCGCAGCATTATCCAAATAAATTTGATTCATACTTGCTTCATATTACATAATTTAATTATATTGTCCACAAAGTAAACAAACTAGGCCAAAATCTGTTTTAGTAGTTGACATCAAGAGAGCCCAAAAAATAATCAATTCCATTAGCAGTCTCTTCAACATGAGCACAATAATCACCATTTGGGTTATATATTCTCCATTTGTTACAATCCAAAACACCTGCATCATCAAATCTTCTATACCAGCGACCAAAAGATTCCACACCCTTTTCCCAAGTTTCAAAACCAATATTGTTACCACTATCATCTAATCCCATAGAAAAAATATTCTTGTATTGTCCAGGTCTAGTCAAATTACCATTTTTAGTATATCTATCAGTTCCAAATCTAGATTCTCTTTGAGCAATAGCCAGTACATACTTAAGTGGTGTATCATATCTTTTTGCTACATCCACATAAACTGCTCCACTCACAGGAATTTCATATTCTCTATCATACGGCTCCAAAGACCGGTTAAGCTTGATATACTCATCAACTTTGGCAATTAGATCAATCACTTTTTTTTTGCTCTTCTAATTGTTTTATTTGAACATCAATCTTAGATTTATCCAAAGAAACACTGTTCAGTCCTTCAACTGAGTCAACACCAAACACGCTTTGTAGCGAATTAGCATCTACTTTTTGTTCAGTTTCAGCTGACTCTTCCTTAATTATTTCTTTAAAAAAAGAATTACGAAGTTTGGCAAAATCCACAATCTCTTCATATTTTTTTATAGCTTGAGTATTCTCTAATGAAATCTGCTTACAGGTAACAGGATCAGTTAGCTCAATCAATTTCTCGGCATCTTTACGCTTATCTCCACAGGTGGTTGCTTTGGCTGGGTTTGAACCGATTAAAAACTCTTCCATGTTAGTCAATCCATCAACATCCAAATCTTCATCTGGTAATTCCAAATCTGCTGAATATTCTAACATCCATTCTTTATAAGCTGCTGAGGCTTCGTCAGTCTCAGGCTCTTGAATGACACTAGCTCCTGCCACCTGAGGTTGGGTTTGTTTGGGAGTAAAATTTTTTGATTGAAAAGCAAAAACCGACACTACTGAAAACATCAGAAACAACAAGGCAAAGCTTAAAAAAACAAAACTAGCCTTGACTTGGGGGGAAAGAGCAGATAGTGCATTGGAATTTTTTTGGGGGTTTTTTCTTCTTTTCTTGCTTGATGAAACCTCAAAATAACTAACTGATTCATTTTTAATTTTTTCAAAATTAACCTTTTTGGTACTTCTTTTTTTATCAAGACTGCCAGCTGAATTCAAATAACCCCTCTTCAAAAAAGAACTCAAGCTAAATTTTCTTATTCCAAGTATTCTTTGTAAAAAAAAAGAAACACCATATCCCAACTTAACTTCAGTAGACAACTCTCTATCATCTGTTGTATTAATTCTTCTTGATTTATTGTTATAAGTCACGACCTCAAAATTACTTGATAATGTAAATAATCAAAACAGAATAACTCAAGCTCGTCAACTACCTTTAATTTGTGACTTCTATAGCTTGCTTTAAACTGATCACCTTCCTAATGCAACATGTAAGTACTCAACACTTGACAAATACATCTTCATATATAAGCATACATTCAAGTATGGCGCTATCGTCTAATGGTTAGGACACAAGATTCTCATTCTTGTAATCGGGGTTCAATTCCCCGTAGCGCTGCCATATATTAAACAAACCTTATTATTTGATTTAATTTGGCTTATGATAGATATTAGATAAAAAAGTTTGCATAGATATCAAGTGATTATATTTTGAATAAGTTTTTTGTACTCTTGACGAAATTGTATTCTATCATTAGGCTACGGATAATATTGAGACCATGACTTTGCTTTGAGTTATTCAACTGCAATTTTAAGGTTATAGGACAATAAAAGAACATATTATGCTTAGAAGAATTTTTTTGGTTTTCACAGACCCAGAGCTTAGAAGTAAGCTTTTAAAAATAATTGGTTTGTTAATATTTGCAAGATTACTAGCTCAAGTACCAATTCCAATATTAGAAGTAAGTGATATTTCTCCCTTGCTTGATTCAGATGCTGTTTTTGGTCTTCTTAATACAATTTCTGGTGGAGCTTATGGAAGATTATCCTTCGTAATGCTTGGAGTTGGCCCATACATCACAGCTTCAATTGTGATGCAACTTCTTGGAATAATTGTACCCAGAATTAATGAGATTCAAAAAGAAGAAGGACAGCTCGGGCAACAGAAGATTAATCGCTGGACTAGAATGTTGGTTGTGCCATTAGCCGCACTAAATGGTTGGGGAATTCTTCAATTCTTAGCCAATGGTGACCTAACAGGAAACAATTCAATTGAATTACCAGAGGTTTTGACTAATCCTGATGTAAATTTGCAAACTTTTGGATACTGGCTAGCGGTAATTACCTCAATGGTAGCAGGTTCAATTGTAATGATGTGGATTGGAGAGTTGATTACTGAGTATAAGATGGGGAATGGGATTTCATTACTAATTCTTTCTGGAATTATTGTCCGTGTTCCTGAACAATTAGTAGATTATATCAAATCTGTTAGCCCAACTTTCTCAGAATTATTTACAAAATTCTGGCAAGCTCCAGGTAAATTATTTAATATAGATGTACTGAGAGCTTTGTTTGTTGATAACCCAACTTGGGCACCTATAAGAACCACTCTTTTGGTTTTGGTAGTGTTTATTAGCACCCTATTGTTAGTTGTTTTTATTAATGATGCAGTCAGAAGATTGATGATTATTTATTCTAGAAGAGGTCATGTAGAAGGAAGTTCAAGAACACTTGGAGGTGTAAAAGCTGACCTTCCAATCAAAGTAAATATTGCTGGAGTTATTCCAATTATCTTTGCAGTCTCATTCATCCTTTTCCCTTCCATTATTTCCAGATTTTTCCAAACTTCATCTGTAGAACCACTTCGCAACACTGCTTTGGCAGTTGAGTCATATCTATCAGTAAACCCCAAACAAAATCCAATAACACCTACAAATCTTCCTGAGAAAAAATTTGCCGGATTTCATTTGACTGGATCTTCTGAAGAGTTGGAGGCTATTCGTAGCTATGATATTAGTGAAGGGCAGGAGATACTTGGGTTCAATATTTCGACTCTGGAAGGTGTGAACAACTCATTCTTTGAGGGAACTTTTTTGAATAATATAAAGATTCCTTTCACAGACTTCACCCCCTTCAATTTTGGAAGTACTAACCTGGGATTTTTACCTAAATCTAGCCTTTATTTTGATGGATTTTTGGCATATAACTTTTTCTACTTCTTGCTGGTTGTATTCTTTACTTATTTTTATACCAATACGATTATTTTCAAAACTGATGAAATTGCTGAGAGGATGCAAAAAGACGGCTCCTATATTCCAGGGTACAAACCAGGAATGGAAACACAGAATTATTTATCTTATGTATCAAACAGGCTTAATGTAGCTGGCAGTATTTTCTTAGCTATTATTGCTTTGGTACCGGTTGTATTTAGTCACAACCTTAACTTGGGTGGAGATGGCTCACTCAACGGAATTGTTGGTGGAACTACACTGTTGATTCTAGTCTCAGTAACCATTGAGACCTTGAAGCAGATTGAGGCGCAGGCGACTAATATTGACTACGAAAGGTTTACAAAGTATTAGAAATTTGTAAAAAGAATTAAAATGCTTGAAACAGTAGAGAAAGTTAAACCAAATAAGTTGAAAGAATCTGTCTCAAATGATCATGGCTCTATAAGGTTGATATTGGGTGACTCTATTGAAGAACTAAAAAAAATACCCTCAAACTCTGCCAAATTAACATTTACATCACCACCTTATAATATGAATTTGAGGATAAGGAGTGGTAAATATTGCTCCAGACAAATTGTTAAGGAGCTTACTACTAAATACCAAAATTATGACGATAATCTCTCAATGGAAGATTATTATGATTTTAATAAAAAAATATTAGATGAGCTTTTGAGAGTTTCAAAGTATGTGTTCTATAATGTACAGTTTTTAACTGGAAACAAGCCTGCTTTATTTAAATTAATAGGTGAATATAGTGAAAATATTAAAGAGTTTATTATATGGGATAAAAATGTAGCTCAGCCTGCAATTAGAGATGGTGTTATGAATAGTCAATTTGAAGTTATTTTGGTTTTGACTTCAGAAAAATCGGAAGCGATGAGTCGAAGGTTTCAAGACTCGAATTTTTTGAGAGGAACCTTGAGTAATCATTGGAAGATTGGTCGTGGTAAAAAGTTAGCAAAAGATCATGGTGCAGTATTTCCTGAAGAATTAGCAGAAAAAATAATTTTAAATTTTTCAAATGAAGGTGATGTAGTTATCGACCCATTTATGGGAAGTGGCACAACTGGTGTTGTTTGTAAAAAAACTAAACGTAAGTTTGTTGGAATTGAAATTGATCCAGATTATTTTGATTTTTCTAAAAACAGAATTAACACTACAAATGACAAATATTTATTTTGAGTATGTTAGAAATAAATGAAATTATTAATAGACTTAAAGAAATAAAAAAACAAGGTTATATCAAATCTAATCGAAAGGGTTCAACAGGTGTTGGTAAAACCTTGGAAGACTTACTAGGTATAACTGAGAATAATTTAAGTTTACCGGATTTTGGAGAGGTTGAATTAAAATCTATGAGATCTGGAGATAATTCTATGCTCACCTTGTTTACCTTTAATAAAAAAGCATGGAAAATGGATCAATTGGAGGCAATTGAAAAATTTGGAAGTTTTGATTCTAATGGTAGAAAAGGTCTGTATTATACTTTGTCAACTGTACCAAATAGCCATGGTTTATTTACATATGTTGATAAAGACTCAGTACAAGTAAGAAGCATTGATGGAGAAGTGATAGTTAAATGGTTATTAGATGATTTGGTTGAACAATTCGAGAACAAGGTTAAGAATATATTATTGGTGAATGCTCAGGTTGAAGAAAGAGATGAGATAGAGTATTTTTATTATGATAGGGCAAGATTATTATCGGGTGGAACTGAGAATTCAATATTATCAAATCAATTTAAAGAAGGACAGATTGTGATTGATTTGAGGCTACATAAAAAAGTTAACAGTAACAGCAAACCAGTATCTAGAAACCATGGTACAGGATTTCGGGTTAGGCAATCAAACTTAGTTAATATGTATGAAAATATTTCGGAAATTAATTTAGATTAAATGTATTTTTTGATAGTATCTACATCCAGTCCGTATTTTTTCCATAGTTCCTGTCCATTAGCTGCTGAATGTCCGAACTCTTTTCTTAGGCATATATGCGCTCCATCAATTGCGATTTTGTTGGCTACTAATATTTGGTAAATTAGGCTTGCTATCCCTCCAAATTCTTGATGTTCTTCTACAATTAGGATCTTTAGATATTTCTTGATATGGTTTGTTAGTTTTGGGATATTTAGACCAGTAAGATTTACTAAGAAAACAAAATCCACAGGCTTGGATTCTTGATCTTCTTCGAGTTTGAAGACTTCTGAACTTATCAATCCTGCACTTATTATTAATGTCTCTGCTTCGCCTTTTTGGGACTTGTAGTTACTAAAACCGTTGTTGATTAGATTATTATCCTGCACATTTTCTATTGATTCTGTATGTGATTCTCTTGGTTGAAATATTACAGTTGCTCGATTATTCTGACTATAAGCAAAATTCATCGAGTATAATGCGCTGGAATTATTGAATGGAATTAAAACATCAAGGTTAGGTAAAGGTAAAGTTAGTGCTAAATATTCCAGACACTGATGAGTGGCACCATCTCCACCTACACTTAATCCATAGTGTGACGAAATAACTCTGACAGGGGCGTGATTGTAACAAACTGAGTTGCGGAGTTGATCCCAATTACGACCAGGATTGAACGCTGCAAAAGAACCGCAAAAAGGTTTGGAACCGCTCAAGGCAAGACCAGCTGAGAGCGACATCATTTCTTGTTCGGCAATTCCACATTGGATGAATTGTTTGGGATGTTTTTCTCGAATTGGAACCATACCAACTGAACTTGCCAAATCAGCTGTAAGAGCAATTACTGAAGAATCTTGCCCAACCAAAGCTT
Source organism: Candidatus Altimarinota bacterium (assembly GCA_012031925.1). Lineage (GTDB taxonomy): Bacteria > Patescibacteriota > JACMRA01 > JACMRA01 > JACMRA01 > JAAUSE01. The sequence goes on along the minus strand of JAAUSE010000020.1, from coordinate 9,170 downwards.
CAAGAGCTTTTCCTATAGTTTGTCTTATTGAGTCCATAACTAAAGACTAAAGATAATAAAAACTTTCGTCAAAAACCTCCCACACAAAATAATTTTTGAATTAAAGTTCTACACAAATTTGTCTATCTTTTATTAATTTCAAGAATTAATTGCTTAATAGACTCTTCAAACTTTTTTGATGAGAACGGCATGGCAGACTCTTTGATAATTTTTGAATTAAATTTGGTTTTTTCAAATCTTTTAAGGGCGTGAGTAATTGAACTAATATTTTGTTCCTCAAAAAATATACCGTTTTTTTGATCTACTATGTACTCTAATGCTCCACCAGATTTGTAAGCAATAATAGGGGTTCCTGAGGCCAAGACCTCAATAGGCGTAATACCAAAATCTTCTTTACCTGGAAACAAAAAACCTTCGGCCTTACGTAATAACTCAATATACTCTTCATCTGATGTTCGGCCTAAAAACTTTATTAGACCTTTTTTGGACGGGTCTTTTTTTTCGGCAAGAGCAACCAAATTTTTGAGTTTTTTGAACTCTTCAAGAAAAGCTGAAGATCCACTAATAAAAAGTTTTTTATTGCTTTTTATGCAAGCTTGAATTGCCAAATCAATTCTTTTATGAAAACTTATACGACCGTGAGACAAAAAATATTCTTTGGGAAGAGTAGATTTTTGGGCTTTTAGGAATTTATCAATCTCAATTGGAGGATAGATTACTTCTGACTTGGTATTATAAACATCTTGAATGGTTCTTTGAATGAAGTTAGAATTAGCAACCCACTGACACTTGTTTTCATTAAGGTAGTGAACAGCTTTAAGATCCATCCATTTCAGTGGCCAATTGATGATTGGAATTAAGAACCTTAATATTGGATTAAGAGTTTTGTGATCAGTTTCGGTAACTAGACCATGTAAAAACCTAGTTGGTGAGTGGCAGTAATGGATAAGTTTGGCGCAGTTTTGGTATTGAACATTTTTAGCGCAATAAGTTGAGCTAATAAGAACAAGATCGTAATTCTTGACAGTTACTCTACTCATAGTAATTGGATAAATCCAATAAAAGTGTTTATAGAATTGAATGAATCTTGGAATAAATCTTTGAAGCCAAGTTGTATGTATACGATTTTCCTGATACGCCATTATTATTTCTTTGGAGTCCAAAAAAGTCTCGGGAGTAATGAACGAAGTAAAAACATCAGCTTGAGGATACATCTGGAGCCATTTTTCAACTACCTTCTCGGCACCACCATATTGGTGTAAATAATCATGAACAATTACGATTCTCATCTTGTATCCAAGTTATTCTCAAATATTTTTTTTGGCAAGTAACTAAGCTTAATAATATTCAACTATTCCAGTTTTACAGTTTTATAATTTACACCCAAATCTTCAAATAGTAAAAATTTTGCTAAATTATTATTCAGCACTTTGGAGCAAACTTTTAAATAAAGGTTGACACTACTCAAATTCTTTAGTAAAACAAGATTAGTTTTGAGGAAAACAAAATGACTGAGCGTAATTTTTGGGAAATGATTCAAAAAAGATATTCCAATAAAAAGTATCTTTGCATAGGTTTGGATTTTGATCATGAAAAATTACCTACACGTGAACTACAAAATTTGAACCCATTTGATGCTATTTACGAATTTAACTCACAAGTTATTGAATCGTCCAAAGAATTTGCTGCCTGCTTCAAACTAAATTTTTGGTATTATTCTGCATATGGAATTGAGGGTTTTCGAGGTTTAGCCACAACAATTGAATATATCAAAAACAACACAAAAGATATTCCTATTATTCTTGATGTCAAATTCAATGATATACAAAAAACTGTTAGAAATATACACAAGTTTGCATACTTAACGGAATTTGAAACAGATGCAATCACAGCTAACCCTTATTTGAGTTTGATTGATCTTGAGCCTTTGTACACTGACCCTAACAAAATGGTTTTTATCCTTATAAAAACTTCTAATCAAGATAGTCACAAATTTCAAAATTTGATAACAGACCAAGGATTAGTTTATGAAAGAATTGCTGAACAAATCCAAATTCTTAACAAAGAAAATGTCGGCGGTGTTTTTGGTGCAACTTATCCAGAAGAATTAAAGTCTTTTCGATTATCTTACCCCAATATGAAAATACTCATTCCTGGTGTGGGATCTCAAGGAGCTAGTGTAGTTGATACTATAGAATATGCTAAGCATAATTTCATTATCAATATTGGTTCTTCAATTATTTACCCCAAAAGTAATTCCCCCAACTACCCTTTTTATATTAGCTGTCAAGCTTATAACTATAATGAGCAGATAAAGAGTGGGCTTAGCTAATTAGCATAAGTGTTTGTGACTCTTTGGGGTCACATTTTTCTTGCCAAAATTTATCTTACCTCATATAATCAAACAAATATACTATATGTTCAACTTGCTTATGGATTCACCTATAGGATTAATTGAAATCAAAGGTAACGAGCATACCATAACAGGAGTTTATTTCACTGGTTCTCGCAAAGACAAAACCGCTCCCAAAGACTCCAACTCTAGCGTTCCAGATATTCTCAAAGACTGTGCTCTACAAATTCTAGAATATTTTGAAGGTAAAAGAGAAGTTTTTGATATCCCAGTTATTCTCAAAGGAACAGAGCTCCAAAGATTAGTTTGGCAAGAAGTACAAAATGTTCAATATGGCAAAACCATAACTTTTAGCGAACTTGCCAAAAGTCTTAATCGACTGAATGCTGTAATGGTAATAGGTCAAATGGTTCACAACAATCCAATACAACTACTAATCCCAGATCACAGAATAATCACAGAAGAGCGGATCTTAACAGGTCACGAAGATGATATTTACCGCAAAGATTGGCTCATTCGTCATGAACAACGACATAACGGAGACAGTCTTTTTTGACAAAATAAATTTTGTGTGCCAAAAGGTTTTTGTTGTTTTTCCAGTTAATACAATGAAAGAAGTTACTGAAAATCCTACTCTATGAGCAACCTCAATACTTAATGGTATTTATGTTTCAATCGGAAAAAATTTAGATGAAATTAAAATTCTAGAAAATGCTAAGTATCTAAAACTTTCTAAAAAAGATGATGAATGTAGCATACACGAGTATGCATGTGTTGCAAACATTTTAGATTTTTTCGAAGAAAACAAACATAGAGTAATTATAATCTGTACAATATCAAAAAAGTATAAAGTATTTAGGAGTAAGCAGTATATCTATTGTATAAGTGAACTTAAAAACACAGATGAGATAGATAGAATATTACATATTCATTATCTACTATAATATAGTATACCCAATTGATGATAAAAAGAATAAAGATTTGTATCTAATAGCAGCAACTCGATCTCAGTTAGAAGGCTCAAGATTGTTTTTCAATGTACAACTCACAGCACCAAATTACCCTGTCAGTCCAAAAGCCCCTTACGTATAATTAACATTATTACGACCCTCACAGCTAGTGAGGTTTTTTTATAGTTCAACATTTTTTAGCAAAAATACCTTATACAGGATGCACATTAAACCTTTACATTACACGTCCGCGAAAAACCCTGCAACATAGGTAACTCTGCTGCCTATTTGATAGGTAACAGCAGTGTAATTGTTTAATGCAGTTCGACTATACAACAAAAAATCTTTTTTTAAGCAATAACTTTGCGAATCTCAAGCACATCAAGCTCCACCCTAGTCTCTCTATCAAAAATACTAAGCAGAACGTCAATACGATTATTTTGTTGATCAACTCCACAGACTTTTCCTTGCATATCTTTGAAAGGTCCATCAATCACTTTCACCAAATCATTAATTGCATAAGCAACACTACTAACCGACTCAATTGTTTGAGATTCTTTGAGTAAGTGATCCTTGAGTCTCTCTACATAGCCATCTTCAAGAGCCACAGCATAGTCACCAGTACCTGCTATCTTAGAAACGTACTGAGTATTTTGAATAAGATACCCTACTTCTTTATCAAGAATTGCCTGAATATAAATATATCCTGGATAAACCTTTTCTTGCTTTTCTTTTTTCTCGCCTTTTTTGTTAGTCTTTACAACAGTTTTAGTTGGTACAAAAATTTCTATAATCTTTTTCTCAAGAGACAAGTTTGTTACTTTTTGCTCAAGACTTTTGCGTACAGCATCTTCAAACCCAACATAGGTCTGCACAATATACCAATGTGGTTTGTTATCATCACTTACAGTTTTTACTTCATTAACTGCGTGTTTATCTTTACTGATTACAACTTTTGATTGAGAAGCCATAAATTATTAGTTATTTTAAATTGTTAACTTTGATATGTTGCGTCTTGAATAAAATCTTTAGAACAGTCACTTATTACTTGACTAGAGTTTGCATCATTAGAGTCAGAAATAACTGAAGTACAGTCAATGAACTTAAGCCCACTGTTAAAAACATTATCAATAAGACCAAGAGAAACTGCAAAAATAGCCGTAAACAAAACTATAACCAAAGACCAATTCAGAACATATTTAATTCCAGGCCATTCAGCTTTTTTAAGCTCTTCTATAGTAGTTGCCAAAAAGCTTTTTTTCTTTTCTTTAGACTCATCAACTTCAACCTTAGGCTCTTTAGCCAAGTTCAAATTATCGTTCTTAAGATCTTTTGCCTCCACCAAACTATCTTCTTTTGTTTTGATTACAGCCATCTAAATGTTTTTATACTAACTAATACTAATACCAAAATCACTTCTTGTCAAGAAAGTATTATTAAATCACATTCAGCACATATGGATTATATAGGCATACTGATTGTTTCATATTTCGCCAAATTTCTAAAAACAATATCAAGACTATTTCAAAAAGGTAGCGGAACTAGCCTTCCCGGTCTAATTGTTGAGACAAGATTGCCATTTTTATTAAGGTTTTTTAACAATAAATTTGATCAAATAATAATGATAAGTGGAACAAATGGCAAAACCACCACCAGAAGTATTCTAACCAAAATATATCAAGAAGAATCCAAAAAAGTCTTAACCAATATTGGTGGAGCCAATATAATGCGAGGAATAGCAACAAGTTTATTGTTAGATTTGAATTGGATTGCTAAGCCCACTTCCAACATAGCTATCCTTGAAGTTGAGGAAGCCACTCTCCCCAAAATCACTAAATATATTAAACCCAATAAAATTATATTTACAAATATTTTTCGTGATCAGTTAGACGCTTATGGTGAGATAGATCAAACTCTTGAATATTTTCACCAAACTCTTGATCAAACCAATTCAGACATAATTATTAATAAAGACGATGCTAAGTTACTATCAATTCTTGAGGGCAGGGGGCTTGTACCAATAACTTTTGGAGTAGGGGCCAAAAATTTACCAAAATACGAGCAATCCAAACAAATGACTGTTCAGTCAAAAATACACTACAAAACAACCAATATCACCAACAAAAATTTTCAATCAAGCTTTAATATTCTAATAAATAACAAAAAACTACTTGGTGTTAATAACTTTAATCTCACCGGAGTTTTTAATCTTTATAATGTTGTAGCTGCAATTGCAGCAAGCAATAGTAAACCATCAACTATCCAAAAAGCCCTCAAGTCAGTTCAGCCTGTTTTTGGTAGAGGTGAAATCATCAAATTGAAAAACTCAAAACATAGATTATTTTTAGTCAAAAATCCAGCTGGCTTTGAACAAGTTATACAAATGATTCAAGAAAATTCTTACCAAAAAAAAATAAATCTTGCCATTTCAATTAACGATCGAATAGCCGATGGTCGTGATGTCAGTTGGCTTTGGGATATTGATTTGGAAAATTTTTTATCTAATCAACTGGTTAATCATACCTACACTAGTGGAACCAGAGGTCTTGATATGCTTCTACGCTTGGAATATGCTGGTGCTAAGGTAACAACAACTAACTATATTCCTACTCTTGATAAACTAGTTAACTTGTTAATCCAATCCAAAGAGGAGTTTTTAATTCTGTCCACCTACACAGCTATGAGAGAAATCCGGCAAGAATTATCCAAGCACACTACTCTCCCAGGTATATCAGATTTAGGAAATTAAAAAAAAGAAGAGGCGACAACCCCTTCTTATATTTTTAATCAAAAATCCCTTTTGATTTTAGTCCTTCAACTAATTTAGCAATATCCCAACTCTGCTGTTGCATGTTTTGGGTGAGTGTTGCTAATTCCATTTGGGTCTGAGCCATAAGCCTCTCACTTCTACTAAGTGAATAAAATATTAATTGTATCTGCTCAGAATTCTTTTGTATCTGCTCAGAATTCTTTTGTATCTGCTCAGAATTCTTTTGAGACTGTTGAGCAGTTGATTCAAGAATCCTTTCAATTCTAACTAATCTATCTGTCATTTTTATCACCAATTCTACTATTCCTGTATAACATAAACAGTCTTATTTGTCAAACTCACCAAGTATGAACTTACCTCCATCAATCCAATAATCACTTGATCATCCTCATAATCAAGAAGTTTTTCAGTATCGTATCCAAACTCTTCCCAAACCCTATTAAGAGTAGCATCAAAACCCCCATCACCCTTATCAACTATTGTTGGACTAATATTATCAGCCACAGGCTCATCGCCACTCACATCAATCCGATAAATCCCAACATTAGGATAATAAACAATACAAACATTATCCTCGTTCTCACAAGTAATCAACCCATCCCCTACACTAAAATCCGCATCGAGTTTAACCAACAAAGTATTATTACCATTGAGAAGTACAAATTGATTTGAAATTCCTGGAACTTGTATGAGAACCTTGTCATTCTCAGTCACATAATAATCAAAAAATCGAAAATCGAAAAAAAACTCTAGTCCAATTTGGTCTTCAATTGTTCTCAAATAATCTTTTAATTGGGTATTTAGCAAATTCAAATCAAAGTTCTTTTCAATATTATCTGAGTTTGATACCTCTAATAAAAAATCTAATTCATCCCATTTTGCTAATGGAATTTTCTCAAAATCCAATTTCACTAATTTTCTTGATCTACCATTGCCAATATTCATCCAAAATATTTTAGACTGTTCTTTTACTTGCTTAATTCCAAATGGTACAACAGTTTGTCCTGCAACACTAATTTGTCTGGGGTTTTCAAAATTTTCCAAACTAATATACAAAGTACCATCGCTCCCATCAACAAATAACCAATATTTAACCCCACTGTAATCAAACTCATACAAACTACTAACAATTCTGGTAGGTAAGTTTATTTTACCTGTGTTACCATCTCTAAACAAAATTACTTTGTCCAAATTAGGATTATCAAATTTTAATAAACCCAGCTCAAGAGGAAAACCAGCATCAATATTTAATTTATCAATATAATCATTTTCAAGATTCCTAAAATCAACTTGTACAACATCAATGTTTTTTGTAGTTCGACCAACAATTAAAGGAGTTACATCAAAATCAATCAATTCTTGATTTTCAGAATTTCTACTCGAATTTGGATCACCCAAAATTTCAACTGTACTGTCAGAAATTTGGTTAATTGAATCTATAACTTGCTCAATTGGTTCTTTTTTTTCTCTATTCCCAAAAAATAAATAGCACCACCCAAAATTGATACAGAGATAATAATTGATACAATAATGATAATGTTTCTCTTTGACATACAAACTTTAATTTAAACCAGCTCCTACACTCTTTGGACTTCCAATTTTTTCAAACTCGGATTTGGATTATTATCAGAACCAAATAGAACCGTAGCTGGATCTACTAACGAACCACTTTTGCTATATATTTCAATATGTAAATGCTGAGCAGACGCACCTGTGGTTCCAAGTATAGCAATTGGTTGACCAGCATTAACCTCATCACCAATTTTTACCAACAATTTACTATTATGCAAGTACCTGGCTGAAGTACCATCTTTATGAACAATATCAACCTCATTCATTGAACCACCTGCATTTTGTACTTTACCCGATCTATAAGCATAAATATTTGCTTTGTTGGCAATTGAATCATAAATGTCTAAGGTTGGAGTTAAATCTAACCCAGCGTGATTACCCCCCCTTCTCGGTCCAAAATCTTGCTGTGTACCTGGCCCTTGATAAGTATAATCAACTGGAAAAACACTATCACTATCTGTAAATTGTGAACTGCTAGAAGAGCTTGAATCAGATGGACAAGCATCCACTTCACTTGATGTGGTTGTAACACCGTCAGTTATTTCAACTTTGGCGTTAGCAATCACACCTTGAGATTCAGGAGCTATCTTTATAAATGCACCATATGCAAGATCTAATATTCTACCTCCAAACTCCTCATCAGTGCCAAAATTTCCTGTATCGTTAACAGTTACCACAACAGATTTATTATTGGTAGGATTAGTTACTTTTAATTTGGTTCCAAAAGGATAGAGAGGAGAAGTGTCAGATTGAGACTTATATGGCGAAGCTGCTGTTAATCCATTAGGATCAAATTGGTCACCATTAGCAGTTTTATCAGAACTATCAAATCCATCCCCCCTTCCATAAAAACTTACTGAGCCAGTTTTTGAAGTTGGGGCACTTTGAGCCTCTACTCTAATATCTATCAGTGTTCTATAAAATTCACCTATAGATAATTGTTTATTATTTCCTGTATTACTAGAAGTGGAGTCTGGAACATCGATATCAACATGGAAATGATTCTCGTGCCCTGGAGCAGTTGCGATTCTAATATTACTCGTGGTACCTTGATTACTAGCGGCTGTAAAGCCTGATTTTGATCTCAAAGGACCCACAAAAGGATTGTCAGTAATTATTTGAGTGACATTTCCTGTGGATTTCAAAAGTTCTGCCATCTCAATCCAAGCATTAACTCCAGCTTGAGGACCACTGTTATTATGCACAGATAAATGACTATATTCTACTCCACTTTTGGTAACAGCGCCTATGTCAAAAGCTCTATTATTCTGGTTATTATCGTGAAAATCTTCATTGGGAATTCCCGAAAAAGCTGTATCACGATACCAACTTATCAAGTTAACATTATCAAACTTATCTGATGAAGCAATCGATATCACAGTATCAATGGTTTTTTCATTAACCTTTCCTGCTTTCAAAGCTTCCAGGTTATAGTCTTTGGCAGCCAAAGTCAATTTACCTTGTTGAATCAAGTCTTCAATTACTGAAATTTTTGTGACAAGTTACCACCAATAGAAGTAGTCGA
>JAAUSE010000046.1 GCA_012031925.1 Candidatus Altimarinota bacterium | reverse complement strand
TCAAGGATATTGTATGGATAAGCTTCCCACTTACTGGTACTTAGAAAAACATCACAATTCTTATATATATTAGAGATTTGGTTGTGTTGAACATAACTAGGTATTTAATGTTAGTGAATTTTTTAGAAAGACTAGTTATAATATATTTTTTTTCACCTTCACCTACAAAATTCCAATCTACTTTACCCTCTAAGTACTCACTTTGATTAATTTTTTCAATTATACTTTTTATATCATTAACTCCTTTTTGATCAGTAAATCTACCTACCCATAGAATGTTTATTTTGGTAGAGTTGAAGATTATTTGTTTACTCACTTTTTTTGATAGATTTCGAAAATTTTTGGAGTCAAATGGGTTGTGTATAAGTTTGGTTATTTTTTTTGGGTGAATTCTATGAATGTTTTTTTTATCAAAAGAGTTCAACACATGAAATGCTTTAACTTGACGAGTCACGAACTTATAAAGATAACCTCCATACATAAGATTGTGTAATTTAGAATGAATTGAATTAGCTAAAGGGTAAATAAGTGGAGTATGAACACCAAACAAAACTGGTGGTATGTTTTTGAAACCTACAAAAAAATTCAGATACAAGGCTTCAAGAATCTCATTTTTACAATATATAAGATCATATTTGTTAAAAAGTGTTATGAGCTCTTTTTTATTTTTGGCTTGAAAATACTTGGCTGGTAAGATAGATTTTTTTATTTGCTTAATATTCTCTTTATTAATAAAATTTTTTTCTTTCTTAAAGTAGTAAAACTGCAGAAAATTCTCAAGCTTTTGAGTGGTATTTTTGTCTAGAGTAATAATATCAAATTCCCCAGTGTAATTCTTAGAAAAATATGAGGCTGTTTGGCTAAAGTAATTTTCCAAACCTCCACCTAACTCTTGCACTGGTATCTTAAAAAAACAGATTTTCATAATTAGTTTGAAAATATTGTTAGACCTTCCACAAACTTCATATAAATTGTTCCTATTGTTAATATGGGATGAAGTGGTAGTTTGTAAAATTGTTTGAGAACGCTTGGTCTTAATGGAAAAGGAATTCTTCTGTATGTTGGTCCTTTAAGCAGATAATTACTGATTCCAAGCCTCGAGTAATATCTTTTTTTGGCTATTTGATTTTTGAGATTTATTTTACCTTCATCGTGAATAATTCTATCTTGGCATCGGCTATAATTACCAAATCTGCCAATATACCTGTCCGTAAGATCCCAATCTTCACTACCCGTTTGAGTCTCATCAAAACCTGGTGGGTCAAGTTGTAAAAGATTTTCTCTAATGTAGAATCTTGCAGCCTCCGCACTAATATCACCAATCAGATAAAAATCTCTTTCAAATTTTTTACATTTTCCCCAAAACCCACTAGCCAAAGTCTCTTCAGGTATGAAGCAAGCTTGAATATTTTTGTTATTTTCTATAATCTCAACACATTCTTGAATTACCTTACTCCCCAAATACTGGTCGCTATCTAGAATTAAACAATACTTACCTGTTGACTTCTTGATACCAAGATTGCGCTGGGATGATCTTTCTGGGCCTTGAACATAGTATTGATCAGATCTAGCTTTGGCTATTTTAGAAGCACCATCCTTGGAATAGTTGTCAACTGAAATTATTTCTATATTTGAGTATGTTTGAGCGTCTAAACAGTTATAAAAACGCTCAAGGTAGTTTGCACCATCTTTGAAGCCCAAAATGACACTAACCAACGGCAATTTTTTATTTATTTTCTTAGAAATTTTCTTGGACATATTGCTATGATGAAAGCTTATAGAGAATAAAAAGGTTGTCAATAAGTAACTAATATTGACTATTAGTATGTTTTGTGCTAATCTTGGATAGTTATCAAATGGTTTATTGAGGAAATTTGGTTATGAATCTTTCTAAGGGTCAATTTATTTCCTTTGCAAGTTTGGGTATATCTTTATCTGTATTTTTGTATGGGCTTTCCAATGGAAGTTGGGATACAGTCAAAAAAACATTTAGCGACAATGCCTCCACTATTGGACTAGTTGGTATAATTGGTTCATTGAGTGCGATTACCTTGACAACTGCAAGGGATGGAATTATCAAAAGAGGTGAAGACCAAAATAAACACATGAATGAGATGAATACCAAAATTCTTGAAACAATTTCAGGTCAGCTTGCTGATATTCAGTCACAGCTTGACTTGAGTAATCCAAATGGTTCTTTATTTCAAATGAACAAGAAGATTGATGGTGTTGAGGCTTCCTTGAACAAGAAGATTGATGGTGTTGAAACAAGACTTACTCAAAAGATTGATGGTGTTGAGGCTTCCTTGAACAAGAGGATTGATGGTGTTGAAACAAGATTGATTAATGCAATTCAAATCAATACTAAAAAGATTGAACAAAATAGTGATGATATCAAAAAAGTTCAAATTCAACAAGGAGAACTCAGAGGAATTGTTCTTGGGGCAACAGGTCAATTTGATAAGATGACCACATGATCTTCAACTAAATTGACATATTAGACCTACCAATTTGGTAGGTCATATTTTTAGAGTTGAATCTTGGAAGAGGGTTTGGGGGTTAATTATTTTATTGTAACTATTTAACTAACTTGTATAGAGTGGTTAATCTTGTTTTTTGCTTATCTAAATGAGATAAAAATATTCAAAAGTTGACTACAGTTGACAAAAGGCAGGTTTTTTGTTATAATTTTTAGTAGAATTACGACTAAGTAGTACGGTGAAAGGTTTTGTCCTTATCTGTGCTACTTTATTTTTTTCTCTGTTTTGTAAATTTTAATTTGTTTTTTAAGCTAGATACAAAGTCTATTTTTTCTTTCGCTGTTTTTTTAAGAGGACTGAATATCTTTCTTGGTTAGGTACAAGAAGCATTTCTAGTTTTTTCTTTTTATAAAAATGATCAATAAGACAGGAGAAATCACCGTCGCCAGACACTATAACTGCTTTTTCAAAATTTTTATACTCAATCATTGCTTGTAGTACAAGTTCTGCATCACAATTACCTTTTATAATGCCGTTAGGCAATTTCATACCTTCTTTTAAAATTAATATGTAACCATCTTTTTGTAATGATTGATATATGTCTTGATTCTCGGGAACAAAGCCAATGAATAAATAAGCCACCTCTACATTGTATTTTTCTTTGAGGTACACTCTGAACTTTTTGTAATCAAGTTTCCATTTCAAGTTTTTAATAGCTAGGTAAAGATTTTGAGAGTCAATAAAGGCGTAGTTAGGTATATTTGAAGTGAGAGTAACTAATTTAACCTAATTAGTCAATTACAGATGAATCTTACGAGGCGGCTCAGGCTTCTTTGGACGAGCTTTTTTGAGTGATTTGTGGTGGTTGTGAATAATTATGGACCTATCAACTTCAATAACTTCCATGTCATTACGGGCTTGATCCGCAATCCACTGCTTTTTATTATTGTCATTCTGAACTAGATCCAGAACTCCATCACCATCAACTTGATCAGCCACTCCAAAACCATCATCCGTCTCAATCTTCCAATAAACATTAAGATCATTCTTAGTTTTAGAATTTTTGTTATAGTTATTAATATCACTTTTATTCAATATTTTTTTTGATATTTTCATTAGATGTGATATATTATAAACAAGAATAAACAAACTGAATAATATAAATGATATTGTCGATGCAATTACGTAAGCTCTCAACTCTTTGTATGGTTTATAGACTAGCTCTAGTTCAATATTATAACCACCATCAACATTCTCACAGTTCCATTTTGCACAAATTTTATCAGGACTAATTAACCAACTATTGAATTGAAAATCTGCAACTTCATGATCACCCACTGGATTATTTTTAAACCTTACTTCCCAATTATCATTGTACTTTGTACTGAAAAATAATAGAAAATCATTATTAACATTATTCAAATTTATTTGTATTTTAGATCCGTTAATTATGTTATAGTTGTAATTATTTGGAGTTGAATATTGATCTGCTGTACTTGTTTGGTCTAAAGTAATAATTGAATCAAAGTAGCTGGGCAATACACTTAACTCAACATTGTCATATCTAACTATAGCATCACCTTCCTTTTTATTATTTTCTTTAGAATATAGGTACAACCTTGCTTGAGTAGCGCCTTCGGGTACATCATAGAACTTTGTAAACTCATTCCATTTTGATTCTAATATAATAGCTTCTGTGTCATCAGTGTAAGAAGTTCTGGATGGGTCGTTAAAAACAAGTTGGGTAACAGCTTTTTCAGAATTTTCTAAATTAAAATCGTATCTTAGCTTTAATATCTCTTCCTCATTAACTTCAATTACCTGATTTGTGCATGCTGAATGTCTATTAGCACTCAGCTCTAAAAATTTATTTTTATCCCCCATGAGCTTCATACCAATTTTGGGATTATCATCATAATTCCAACAATTCCCAACTTCTTTTGTCCAAAGTCCACCTTCAAAACTACCATTATTAAGCCTGTTCTGTTCAATATTCTTATCATTGATTATTAAACTTTTACTTACTTCATAATTATTAAATATGTTATTATCATCAATTAGAATTTGATCTATAGTATCTATTTTTTTAATCGAAATATTATCGTATGACACTTTTGATTCTCTCTCAATCAATTCAGATGTAGCATACAAAAAGATTTTAGGATTCAAAACTTTATCTGTGTTGAATAACCCTATATGTTTATTCCAACTGTCATTATTAATTGGAACATCAACTTCTAGATTATTTATGCTATTTTCACCACCAGTTCTAAAATAGATTTTAGCATAAATATTTGTATCAGATTGATAGTCTAATGAGTACACATATCTTGAGTTATCTTGCAATTCTATATCGGTATCTGTACAAGAAATATGATCTGATGTTATTAAAGAAAGATACTTATTATTAGAGTTTGGATGTTCTAATACTTGCATATCTATATTAGCATCATCATCGAAGCTAGAACAGTCACCAACACTTTCTTTCCATGGACCACTTTCGAATGACCCATTTTTCAACCTCTCTTCTCCAATAGCAACTAATTCAATATTTTTATTTTTATCGACTGTTCCTATACCTATTTTTTCATTTGTTTGTTCAATTATGTTTAAATTGTTGTTTATTATTAAACCGTGTTTGTTTTTTTGTTCATTTTGAACAACTCTGCTGTATAATAGATTATACCTATTATCACCTTCTACAGAAATATCAATATTATTAGTAAAAACATTTAATAGGTTATTATCATATGTGTATGAAATATTTTTAACCCCTCCATCAATTACTAGATTTTTTTTACCTGAAATACTAAACTCACTCTCTCCATCTTCAATATTGTTAATCAAAGATAAAATTGTATTTATTTTCTTTGATTTATCATTATTTTTTCACTTTTTCTAACAATTGGCTGATAACCTAGATACTTTGAAGCAAGACTCAAATTGATCAAAATTCAGATCATCAGATACTGAGAAGAACCCTTTTTCAAAATTTATTAGCTGACCTTTATCT
>JAAUSE010000019.1 GCA_012031925.1 Candidatus Altimarinota bacterium | reverse complement strand
AGTGTGCTTGAATATTGCAAAACAAAAAATAAAACAATCTATTTTTTGGTACACCGTTTTAATTTTTGAACATATAGCCATAGCTATGGTTAAAAATTAAAATCAATAGTCAAGTATGTTAGAATGTATAAGTAAAGGTGATAAATGTCTATGTGTGTTAATTGGACAGGTTCATTACCTGTCCAATTCTTTTTGGCGTTGGTTATAGCACACAAAATAAAAACCAATAAATCTTCTATTCACCAACCCAAACCCCATTCTCATCAAAATTCATTGACCTAGGCCAACCTGCAGCATTCCATACCGTGTCAAAAACTGGTCTTAGAGCTGATTTTAGATTTACTCCATAGTCAGTAATCAAGGCTTCTGGCAAAATCAAGTTTTCTCTATCAATAGGCTGAGAATCATACCAGTGAAAATCCCCAGTCTTTCCAAGATAACACCCCTTAACCCCAAGTAGTGTCAACATCAGCAAAAAAGGTGCTTCAACTTTGAGGTGTTTATTAAGTGAAAGAATTGCGTCCAATTGATTATTAACATTAGATTCATATTCAGGAGTTATAAAGGACTGACCTTTCTTATGACTCAAAAAATTACTTTCAACTAACTCAATTACACCATTACGAAAAACTTGCATATAACCAGAATCACCACTCAACAAAAACCCATCAAAATTAAACCTTTGGTGAATAACACCATTACCCAAAAGATCTTTTGGAACAATTCTATCATTTTCAAGAAGGCTTATATTAGTACTAATACTAGGGTTGTTAATGCTGAAAGGTACCAAATGAAGTATCAGCTTAGAACCATCCCCAATCTCATTTGAAAGTTGATTAGAATTAATATCATTAATCCTGTTTTGACGAAAAGTTCTAACCACATCAATTGTACTTTGAGCAAAAGAAAAAGCTGAACGAATTTCACTAACATCAAGAGGATGTTTACCAGCAGAATTACGAGAGTAAAACCTTCCATGACCTTGATATGTAACCATGTGTGGAGAAGACCAACTTTGTGGCACTCTCACAATTATAACATATCTATCACTACCAATCCAAACTCCATGAATAGTGACACCAAAAATCCTTGGTTCAATAGCATCCATTGTCATATGCTCTAGTCTCAAAATAGATTCTTCCAAATTTCTAATCCTAACTCCACGAATTTTGGTTGGTAAACCACCTTTTTCTTCGACACCAAAAACCAAATCACCACCAGTTGCATTTGCAAAAGACGAAACATCAGCCAAAAATTCCCTTTTAGATTTATCATCATCTCCTGGCAAAGCTCTCTTATAATCGACTGTACGATTCTCCCTTACCTGACCACTAACCAAAGACTCTATATCTTCTTTAGTAACCATTTCCAACTCTTTTTCAAGTACACTCATATTATTTTTTATTTGCAAGTCAATTATCCCATCATACATTTCAAGCTCAACAGCATCCTGCTTAGATAAGTTCTTAGCCCTACTAATCCATCGACTTTTTTGACGAACTATACCATAACCTCTTTGCAAAACTTTCTTTGGATTAAGACTCTCAATATTAACAATTAAAATTTGCAAATTTTTTGTATATTTTTGTATGTTTATCTCAACTTGTTGATTGATTTTTTCAAAATTAGACCTAAAGCTATACCTTCCTTCTACCAAATCATTTTTCATCTCAAGCACCAACCAGTTTAAATTAGTAAGCTTTGTTTTTTCTTTACTTACCAAATGCAAAACCTGTATTTTGATGTTTTCCAAGTGATAGCTAACTCTATTACGCAATTGATAAAATACTCCACGCAAATACTGATCAGCTTTATTCAAGGTTTGTCTTTGTTCTTGCAAGCCCATTCTCAAAACCATCATCATTCTGTTAGTAATTTGTTCACAAAATCCCAAATAACTCTTACCTCTAGCTTGTGTTAGGCTTTTGCAGTTTAGTAAAATCTTCTCAATCATTTGCAAAATCTCAGCACTACTTTGACTCACCATTCAGCAGCCTGTGATGGAGTTGCAGCTCGCACATCAGCTACAAGTTCTGACAAAGTCACATCTCTTTCATGACCAATAGCTACAATTGTCGGTTTAGATAAACCATGTAAAGCCCTAACAACTTTCTCCGAATTAAAAACTATCAAATCCTCCTTAGATCCACCTCCACGGGTCATTACAATTGTATCAATCTTGTTTTCTTCCACCAACTTATTTGTTACTCCAAGTGCGTTCAAAATTTCATTCTCAGCTGATCTTCCTTGAGTCTTAATAGGTAAATGAAATATTTCCAGCCCACCTCTTCGGTGATTGAGAATCTCAACAAATCAGTTATTGCAGCACTATTTGGAGAAGCAATTAATAGAATACGTCGTGGCAAAATCCCAGGTTTTCTTTTACGACTTTCATCCATCAAACCTTCATTTTGTAATTTTTCCTCCAACAATTTGAGATTACGAATATATTCACCTTCACCTGTAAGCTCAATCTTATTCACGTCAAAATACAGCCTAGAAGATTTATTACTTATTTTGAATTTACCAGTCACCTTAACCTCTATTCCTTCAATTAGTCCAAAGCCAGCTCGATAAATAATTCCAGCAAAGCACCCACAATCCATTACCACACCATCAAGATCTTTTATCTTAAAAAAATACATTTGATTACTCACATTAGACTCACTAATCTCACCTTTGATAATATACTCACGACTACCAAGCAAACCCTTAACTAATCCAAGAGCCTCACCCACGCTAAATATTTTTGCATCGTATTTTTGTTGACCATTTTTGCGATTAATTCTATCAATAGCTGTTTCAATCTTAATCCAAGTTGGCCGATCTGACTCCAGATTTTGCCAATTTTTTAAAAAATCTGTTTTGGATTGATCACCAAGTTCAGCCAAAAGTTCGGCTAATTTACGTCTTACACTTACTGATTTATGTTTTTTAAGATCCAAAAAACTCTCAACAGAACCCACATCTCTTTGAGTAATTGCCAAGTTTAACTCATTAACGATTTCGTTTGCTTTTAACTGGCCCAAATCTTTAGTTGAAGTTTGAAATAAAGACACAAGACTGCTTAAATATCAAGCAAGAATACTTAATCAAACAAAATTTGTCAAACAAAAAAGCCAGCTACTTACTGAACTGACTTTCATAGATACAATTTCAAATACAAATCCTTGTTGTATCGTTTCTTTCCAATAATTCAAGTGAATGAAACTTAAGCGTAACTAATCCATTATACACTGGATTCAATTTACATAGCGGTGGAATATGCAACTGTTTACCCATTAATTTAACTTCACGCTCAAAAGGACAGTGACTTGGGATCAACTTACAAATAAGTCTAGCCCACCAAACACTCCTAATTGGAAAATTTTCCAAAACATAATTGACAGGTGTGAACAAAAAAACTATAGGATTAAAAATCCTGGTTTTCATAACCCTACCTCGTAATTAACTCCTTTCACCATAACAAATAAAAAATCTTATGTCAAGCTCAAAATTCATTAGATAGTACCAAGCTATTTAGTTTTTTCACTATACTAATCTATTTTTTATGATCAACTAGCCATTTCTTAAACATATCCACAACCTGACCCTGACCAATTGCCAGAAAACCATTAGGTTTGTCTATGGGTACACACCAGCATTCAAGATGTTGTTTAGAATAATCCATATCAATATGAGTCCATTTTTTGAAAACATCAATTGGAAAAACTGGTCTTACTATATAATATATCTGCAAATTCGAATAATTATCAAGCGGGTTCTCAAAATACACAAAACCCAGCGGACAAATAATTCTTGATTCAATTCCACTCTCTTCTTTGACCTCACGAATAATAGCCTCAGCCACATTTTCATTTCGCTCCACTCTACCACCTGGTAATTGAACACCTCTTGTGGGCCTAGTTAATGATTTGAAAACAATATAATAATCTTTACCTTTGTGCTTACACCAAATCACAGCCCCAGCTCGAAAAACATGACGCAAAGAAAACTGCTTATTAATAGCAAAGGCTTGGTTCTCGTCCCCTGGTAACTTAGTTTTTAAGTTAATTACTTTATTAGTAGAATTCATAATACTCGCTTTAGCAACCACCTTCATCAACTCTCGCACATTGAAACATCATGAATGCTTCAACTAAACTAGGTCACAATTATTAAAATAACAAACACAAATATCCATGCACAAGAAATATAATAAGGTAGAGGTTTAAAAATACAAATCTAATCAATTTTACGAACCTTCAAGAACCCCTTTCGTAAAAAAATGATAACTTTTCACAACATTAATAATACCTCTACCAACTTTTGTCAAGAACAATAAAAAAAGTTGTGTTCCTATTGTCAGTTTTTATTTAGTTGTGTATTAGATTAAAGCCTGTTAGTAAATTTTTAGCCAAAAGACATAAGAAGAGATTCTAATTATTAATTTGGTTTACAATAAATCATAACAATACTAAAAACAATCAATATAATAATGAGTTAGATTAACACGCTTCAACATCTACTTGACAATTTGATAATTATTATTATTAATTACCTTCAACACATATCTGATTTTGGATAAATGAATATAGAAAACACTATGTCTAATCAATTACTAACCCAAAGCAAAATTGTACAATCACAATTGCGAAATGACCTACCAGACTTCAAAGCTGGATCTGTTGTCCAAATACATTACAAAATTATTGAAGAAAGTAAAGAAAGAGTACAGATTTTTGCTGGGTTGGTTATTTCTCGTCACGGTGGAAAGGGACTTGATGCTACCTTCACTGTTCTTAAGAACGCAACAGCAGGAATCAAAGTACATCGTACTTTCCCTCTACACTCACCACTTATTACCAAAATTGAAATAATCTCTCCAATACAAAGAGGTTTAAGATCCAAGCTTTATTTTGCCGCCAAGCTCAAAGATCCTATCAAGTCTGTTCGCGTCAAAGCTGTCCAAGCTCTCAAATCCAAAGTTTCTCAACCAGAAGTCAAAGAACAATCACATAAAAAACCTACTACAAATAGCAAAAAAATAATTTCCAAAACTCCTACAAAAAAATCCTCCAAAACCTCAAAATCTAATAAACCATCAATTTAATCAAATATATGAACTTATTATCACCCAAAATCTCTTTTAATATTTCAGGCTTGATTGCTTTTTTACTTATCCTTAGCACTTTTATCTTTGGTGATGGCGTTAATCAAAGTGCAATACTATGGACAAATTTAATAGCCCTATTAGTTTTGGTTACTGGAGTCAATCACAATAATAATTTTCTAAAAAAAAATGATTACACCAACTTGAGAATATCTTTTTTGGCAACATTCCTAGGAGCAATCATTATTAGTTTTTTACCTTACTTGTTAGATTTTACCAGCACTAAACTACTAGTACCCACTTCAATTGCTTCGGGCCTTTGGTTATTAATATTATTTTTTACCAAAACCCAATCAACCAAATAAAATTATATGATTACAGTCAAACGAAAACCAGATGAATCCAGTCAAAAAGTTGCTAGTAACTTTCTCAAAAGAGTGAAAAAAAGCAATCTAATTGCTCGCAAACGCAAAACTCAGATCACAACCAAACCTCTTTCACATCTCCAAAAAAAACGTAAAGCTATTATGACTGCCCAATATATGGAGAAAAAAGAATTAATTGACAGAATTGGTAAAGGTAAGTTATAATATTTTTATAAAAATAAATTTTGATTTTGTGGCAAGAGACCCATACTTAGTAGCTATAGACTTCGGATCCAATTCTATCAAGCTTGCGGTCGCAAAAGACTCCGTTGATGAACAAGACAAAATACAAATTCTAGCTTTGGTTGAACGCAATTCCAAAGGTATTAGAAAAGGTATTGTCACCAATATGAGTGAAGCGACTGAAGCATTAATAGACATTATTAACAAAGCAGAGGGGATTATTGGATTACCTATTCGAAGAGCAGTAGTCGGAATTAGTGGCTTAGGAGTCACTTTTACCAATTCTGAGGGGCTTATAGTTATCTCCAGAACTGATAATGAAATTAGTGATAGTGATGTAGATAGAGTTATTCAAGATAGTCTCACTAAAGCATTTGGACTCAACAATAATGAAATCATTCACGTGATTCCCAAAAGCTACACAATTGATAATCAGTCTGGAATCAGATACCCAGTAGGTATGGTCGGTTCCAAACTCGAAACCAAAACTTTAATGGTTAGTGTAGAAACCAGTTATCTACGCAACTTCACCAAAGTGTTTAATCAAGGTAGTCTTGAGATTACTAGTCAGTATTACACACCTCTAGCCTCAAGTAGCTTTATACTTACCGAAAGACAAAAAAAAGCTGGAACTGTCTTGGTGGATATTGGGTACTCCACAACATCATACATAGTATGGGAAAATGAAGAGATATTTAATTCGGGTATTATCCCAATCGGCTCTGATCATATCACTGCTGATCTTGCAGTAGGTCTTCAAACAACTATTGAACTAGCAGAAGAAATCAAAAAACAACATCTCAATCTTGACCCTGATAGTGATAATCAAGATGAAGAAGTCGAAATCTTTAATCCAGATCTTCAAATCAACGAAACCTTCAAATCTTCAGAAATTGTTGATTATGCCAAGGCTAGAACAGAAGAAATTTTTATCTACCTAAACAAGGAACTACGCAAACTTGGCAAAAACGCTCAACTACCTGGTGGAGCAATTCTAATAGGCGGAGGAGCTTCACTCAAAGGTATAGAAGAAGTTGCCAAAAAAACGCTCAAATTACCTATCTTCAAATACAGTTTTGATAGATCTATGGTTGAGTTTGTGCCTGATTACAACAACGACCCAACCTTCATCAACGCCATCTCATTAGCTGCGTATTCTATTTACTATTCTGATGACCTAACTCTAAACAACTCATCACTCAAAGCCAACACAACTAGAAGTGGGGGTTCTGGTGAAGAAAAAGCAAGTTTTGGAGATATCCTCAAAAATCTATTACCTTGGAGATAAGCAACATCGATGTGTTTTTATAGGCTAATATAGAAAAATTTATAAAAATATCTAACTCTGCTAAATTTATATATAGACTAATTTATATTTTTTGATTAGATGTGTGCATGAATATAACAAGTATTATTTTTAGATCTATTCAAAATGATTTGATTTCTGTGCAAGACGAATCTAGGGTTGAAAAGATGAAGATGTATATGGGAGATCAGTTTGATTTTTATGGAATACATACCCCAATTAGATTAAAGATATTTAAAAAATACAAATCACAACTACAGAAATTAAATTGGAGTAGTATTAAAGAATTAGTAAACATAATGTGGAGACAGCAGCAAAGGGAGTTTCAATATTTTGGTCAAGATATATTAGATTTGTTTGTTAAAGAATATAAAAAAGACGATTGGCTGTTTTTAGAAAAATTGATTTTAGAGAAACCTTGGTGGGATACAGTAGATTTTTTATCCTCACATCAATTTAGAGATTATA
This sequence comes from Candidatus Altimarinota bacterium, assembly GCA_012031925.1. GTDB lineage: Bacteria > Patescibacteriota > JACMRA01 > JACMRA01 > JACMRA01 > JAAUSE01. The sequence goes on along the minus strand of JAAUSE010000019.1, from coordinate 16,511 downwards.
GTTTGTTATTTCCAGAAAAATCTAAGTGGGTGGTTGATAGATGGCTATCTAGTGAAGAAATTTGGTTACAAAGGAGTTGCTTGTTATACCAATTATGGCACAAAGAAAATACTGACTTAGTTGTTTTGGAAAAATGTATTGATAAATTAAAAAATAGTGATGAGTTTTTTATACAAAAATCTATAGGATGGATTTTGAGAGAATACTCGAAAACTGATCAGCAATGGGTTGAAAAATATATTAAAAACACAAGCCTGAAACCATTATCGGTCAGGGAGGCGTCTAAGTATTTAAAAAAGTAGTCAGCTGAACATCAAAGCCCAAATAGCGAGATTGTAATATTTGCACCATAGACTAAGATTTAGGTATATTCAACAAAAAGGAGCTTAGCGATGCCTAGAAAAATTACCCTTAAAAAACTCAAAACCCTCGAAACAAAAAAAGTTGAACAACTATTTTTTTGAAGGTAAACTAGATCATCTAAAAGATGTTCAACTCACATACGATCAGACTATGGAGTTATCGACAAATGCTTTAACCTGTATATGATCAAAAGTGGGTTTTTACACGCATGAGCTGTTTTCACCAATTATGGTATTTATGTAAGACTCTCATCAGTCAATAATTCTCTACCATCCAAAAACCCCGATTATATGACCATTCTTGACAACAAGTGATAATTAATTACATCATTATACATAACTTATATTATGGATAAACAACTTGCATCAGAACTCAACAGACTCAATACTAAAGATTTTCTTGAAGACACAACCAACATCCCCAATCCTCATAATTATATTACTATTCGTGGAGCTCGTGAGCATAATTTGAAAAATGTTTCTTTAGTTGTTCCAAAAGATAATTTAGTAGTCTTTACTGGACTTTCTGGGTCAGGAAAATCTTCACTGGTTTTTGACACTATCTATGCTGAAGGCCAAAGAAGATATGTAGAATCCCTCAGCTCATATGCTAGACAATTTCTAGGTCTCAAAGAAAAACCTGACGTTGATAGTATTGACGGTTTGAGCCCTGCCATATCTATTGATCAAAAATCCACCTCCACCAACCCTCGATCAACTGTTGGCACCACCACCGAAATCTATGATTATCTTAGATTACTTTATGCCAAAATTGGTATTCAACACTGTCCTGTCTGCAACTCCACAATCTCTAGTGAATCAATTGCCAAAATGCATGATAGAATAATGGCAATGGACAAAGGGACTCAAGTTATTTTTCTTTCACCACTTGTAGAAGATCAAAAAGGTTGGCATAGACAACATATTCTAGAAGCTAAAAAAATGGATTTCAAAGACTTCGTATTGATGGTCAAATAATGCTTATGAGTGAAGTTGAAAAACTTGAGCTTAACAAACAGCAAAAACACTCGATAGAAATTGTAGTTGATCGTGTTGGAATCAGCCCTGATAATAACAAAAGAATCCTTGACTCACTAGAAACTAGTCTCAAAAATGGTGGAGGTAAAACAGTTTTGCTTGTGTTTAGTCCAGATGACCAAGAAAAAACCCTTCTTCTCAACAAAGATCGCTCTTGTCCAAATGGACACGGTGCTCCTGGTGATCTCGAACCAAGACAATTTAGTTTTAATTCACCACACGGGGCCTGCCCTACTTGTACAGGACTTGGTGTTATAACTGAAATTGATGAAGATCTGATTATACCAAACGATTCTTTAGCAATTATTGAAGGCTGTATTAAACCCCTTAGCAGATTGAGTATTAGTGGTGGATGGTTAACTCAAATGTTTGAAAAATTAGCCAAAAAATACCGATTCAAACTTACAACACCCTGGAGAGATCTGAGCAAAAAACAACAAGATGTCATCCTGTATGGAACTGAAGCTATTGAGGGTATTGCTGGCTTTGAGGGAATTATACCCAATCTTAATAGAAGGTACAAAGACACAACATCTGAATCTTCCAGAAGAGATATTGAAAGTTATATGACCAAAAAATCTTGTAGCACTTGCGGTGGAGCTAGGCTCAAGCAAGCATCTTTATCGGTTACAATCAATCAAAAAATATTGCCGAAGTCTCTAAATTAGCTATTAGTGACGCTTTGAAATTTTTTGAAACTCTTCAAGATCCACAAAAAACAGCTCTTAAAGGTAGAGAAGTAGATATTGCCAAAATGATTCTCAAAGAAATCACCTCAAGACTTTCTTTTTGGTCAACGTTGGACTCAATTATTTATCCTTATCTCGTTCAGCTGATACTCTTTCTGGAGGAGAAGCGCAGCGTATTAGACTAGCTACTCAAATTGGATCTGGACTTACTGGAGTACTCTATATTCTTGATGAACCTTCTATTGGTCTCCACCAAAGAGATAACACCAAATTACTTCAAACTCTCAAAAACCTAAGGGACTTAGGCAATTCAGTTCTAGTTGTTGAACATGATGAAGAGACTATGAGATCAGCAGACTATTTGGTTGATATTGGACCTATGGCTGGTAAACATGGTGGACTAATTGTATCACAAGGAACCCCAGAAGAAGTTACTCAAGATAAAACTTCTCCCACAGGTAGATTTCTCAAAGGTGAAGAAACTATTGAAACACCTAAAGATCGTAGAAAAGTTGAACTTCCATTCAATGAAAACAACAACATTCAAATCATAGGAGCACAAGAAAATAATCTCAAAGATGTCACCGCCAATATTCCTTTACGTAAATTTGTTTGTATAACTGGCGTCTCTGGTTCAGGTAAATCTACACTAATCAATAGTATTTTCGCCAACCATCTAATGAATTATTTTTATGATAGCCGACTATCCACAGGAGAATTTGAAGATATTGAAGGTCTCAATAATATTGACAAACCAATTATCATTGATCAAAGCCCAATTGGCAGAACACCTCGCTCTAATCCAGCAACTTATACTGGTTTATTCACTCCAGTTCGTGAGCTCTTCTCTTCTTTGCCAGAGTCCAAAGCTCGTGGTTATCAACAAGGTAGGTTTAGCTTCAATGTACCAGGAGGAAGATGTGAAACCTGCCAAGGAGATGGTGTTATCAAAGTGGAAATGAATTTCCTTCCTGATGTTTATGTTGATTGCGAAGATTGCAACGGTAAAAGATATAATCGAGAAACTTTAGAAATAAAATATGAAGGCAAAAGTATCGCTGATGTTCTTGAAATGTCCGTAGAAGAATCTGGTGAGTTTTTTAAGAATCACAAAACCATAAGTCGCAAACTCAAAACTCTTAATGATGTTGGCCTTGGGTATATTCATCTTGGACAACCTGCTACAACTCTTTCTGGAGGAGAAGCTCAACGTATCAAACTCTCAACAGAATTATCCAAAGTAGGCACTGGCAACACCTTATACATTCTTGATGAACCAACCACTGGACTTCATCCACTTGACGTCAAACTTCTTCTCAAAGTCCTTCATCAGTTAGTTGAAAAAGGAAACACTGTTTTGGTTATTGAACATAACCTTGATGTTATTAAAACAGCTGATTGGATAATTGATCTTGGCCCCGAAGGTGGAGATAAAGGTGGGATGATTATTGCAGAAGGATCTCCAGAAGAGGTTGCTCAAAATAAAAATTCATATACTGGACAGTATCTCAAAGATATTCTAATATAAACCAATGTTAGCCATTAATCATGTAACTCTAGCAACAGCAGCTACATTTGGTGCCAGTATATACTTTGATAAACCCTTCTTTCTACCTTTCATTGTTTTTGTCACCTTTTCTAGCTTACTACCTGATGTAGATCACCCAGGCTCAGAAGTTAGCAACTATTTCCCTTTTGTTAACAAGGTCTTCAAACATCGTGGAGTCACTCATTCTTTTTTTGGTCTAGGAGTTTTCACTGCAGCACTGTTCACCTTATTAAATCACAATAATAAAGTCCTTAGTATAATATTAATTGTCATTGCTCTTATTGGAGTCCAATATTTGGGTGAATTAATCAAAAGAAGAATCGGCCATCTCAACGATTTGAGTAATGATTTTTTCTCCACTAAACAAGTAAAATTAGCTGCACAATGGTTTTTATGGATATTAGATTTATTCTTGATTGCTTTAGCTTTTTTAATATGGAAAGAAAGATTTAGACAAGAAATAATTATACTTTTATCTATTGGGTATGCAGGACATATTTTGGGTGACTTTGTAACCAAAGATGGAATTCCACTGTTCTGGCCAATTAAAAAAAGACAAGGACTAAAATTATTTAGAACTGGTTCTTGGGTAGAATCAATAATTGGATTTTTGTTATTAATTGCTAATGTTTATTTGATTTATCTATTTTGGCAAAAGTTTGATCTATCTAATCTCCAATACTGGAAAAATTACTTATCTTGACACAAACATGATTTTTTGTTCAACTACTAAAGTTACTATTTTGTGGTAGAACAATGAATACTAAGTTTGATAGTATTTTGCACCTAAAAAAGTTTGTACAACAGAACTGGTCTACAAATAGAAAAAAAACCAAAGTTACTCTAGGGTATCTTTCCAAAATTGATAATTCTAGTGAAACGATAATTTTTATTAGTGAGTACTATTTTCAGTTACAATACTACAAGGATGCTATTAATATTGCCAATCGGGGTCTCCAGATCAAAACCAGCGCTGAACTCTATATGAGATTCTCAATCCTTATTGGAAGGTGTTACGAAGCTATGAAAAAATACTCTACAGCAGAGGCTTTTTATGACAAAGTTATCATATTACGCTTAAGTTTTGTAAGAAAGTTCAAAAACTTGACATACAGAATGTGCAAAAACATAATTATAGCTTATTTTCTCAAAGCTAGAATCTTACTAAAAGTTAGTTTTGGTATAGATGTTGATAAAGTAGATGTCAAAACAGTGTTCTGTACACCTACTCAAACAGATTATTTTAATCACATTTGTGATACTTTTGACAAATCTAGTATGTTTGCAATTCACCAAAGTAAGAGTAGGGTACCAAGTTATCTTGAAATTGCCAAAATTATTTTTTCAAGAAGCACATTTTTTCTTCAACTAAATTACTAACAAAATGAACCAACCCCTATACTAAGAGTAGGGGTTTCTTTTGATACTATCAGACATCTCCATCAGAAAATACTTTGGAATGAAGATCTTTTATCCTTTGATCAGAAATGTGAGTATAGATTTGGGTAGTGGAAATATTTGAATGTCCTAATAAAGTCTGTACAGTTCTAAGATCTCCACCCTTCATAAGCAGCTTAGTAGCAAAACTATGTCTAAAAGTATGTGGCGTAATTTTTTTATAAATACCAAGTCTATTAGCATATTTTTTGATCAGTAGTTGTACCATCCTAGGAGTTAAAGCTCTAAATTTTTTATTCTTTGGTTGGTTTTTACTATGGGATATAAACAAAAAAGGATTCTCATCACCACCCCTAACCTGAAGATATTCGCTAATCACTTCTTTACTAGCCGGTGCTAAATAAGTTGATCTGATTTTACCACCTTTTCCTTCAATTGTGATCTGATTTTCCTCTCCACTAACTTCAACTTTCTTTAGTGCCAACAACTCTGACAATCTTAGACCTGATCCAAACAGAGTTAAAATAATTGCTTGGTTACGCTTTTTTTGAATCTCAGGAACTGTTATGTCATTCAAGACAGATTCTATCAGCTTCGATATTTCAGTATCCGTCAAAAACTCAATCCTTCTCATTCGGGTTTTTGGTAATTCAAGTCTATCAGGATTAAGAACAAGCGAACCATTTTTAAGCATAAATTTCAAAAAAGATCTCAAAACAACAATCTGATATGATTGGGCTTTGAGACTCATAACCTCACCACGAATAGTTTCGTGTGTACTCAAAAACTTTCTATATCGATTAACCACATCCAAATCAATTTGATTAGATTGACTTATCTTGTGTTTACTCAAAAACCTAGTCAACCTATCTAAAGTATTTCGATAATTCCGAACCGTATTGGGTGAATATTGTTTGGTGAGCTCACAATAAAGCAAAAAATCCTCCATATCCTGATGAAATGACATAAGTGTATAATAAATTTCGTATAATTTTTGGTCAAGAGTACAATCACTAATATGTGTTGACCTTTTTCTTAATTTGGTTTTTATTATAAAGCTATATGAAAAAAGATTTGTAAGAGATTTGAATAATCGAATATTAGGAGGAGTAGCTTCTGGTATAGGTAACTATTTTGGAGTAAACCCAAAATACATAAGGGTTGTTTTTTTGGTTGCTACATTATTCCCACCTTTTTTTCCTAGTTTCATTCTTTATTGTGTTCTTTGGTTATTAATCCCTGAATCTAAAATAAAAAAGACTAAGAAAAATAAAAAAGGTGAAGTGGTAATTGATGTAGAAGTTGATTAACAAAATTATGATGTACTTTTGTGATATTTATGGCCCAATACTACTCCATAATAAATTTTCAAACATACAGTCAAGTTAGTCAATCGAAAGGTTAAAAAATTCTTTAGCTTTTTTTTGGGTTTGCTCCCAAAGTTCCAGAGTAGGGATGTTCTTTATCTTTGCTAAAACATCTGCTGAAAAACCAATATACTGAGGCATACACACTTCTCCACGATAAGGAGTAGGGGACAAAAAAGGCAAGTCAGTCTCCATGAAAATATTTTCTACTGGAATTTGACTAATAGCTTCTCGCAAATAACTAGCAGACTTGAAAGTGCAAACCCCTCCAATACCAAAATATCCTTTCATTTGCAAAATTTCCTTAACTTCATCAACGCTCCCCGTAAAACAATGAATCAAAAATTTACCCCATATACTTGGGTAACTTCGTAAAATCTCAAACAAATCTTCAAAAGCATCTCTACAGTGAATTATCAAAGGTAAGTCGAGCTCAACAGCTAATTCAATTTGTGATCTAAATAATTCTTTTTGTTTGGTTATAATTTCATGATCTTGAGTATAATAATAATCCAGACCACATTCACCAATACCAACAAACTTTCCTGAATATTCCTCTAATACCTTTTTCTGATCATTCAAATATCCCTCTACTTCAAACTCTTTGGTAACAATCTCAGGGTGTGAACCAGCCAAAAATGATACATTAGTTAATTGGTTAAATAGATAGTAAACTAGTTTAAAGTTCTCTGTACTAACACTAGGTTGAATTAAAAAATCATGATTTACTATAAACTCCCCTACACCTTTCACTTTTTCTTTGATTTGTTGCTTTTGTTCTATATCAAGTTTGCCAAAATCATTATCTTTAATATCCTCTATCATCCCCAGTCTTTGTGCCAATATTTCCAAGTGTGCATGCGAATCGTACATATCATTTTTTCTTATTAATTGATCTTAATGCGTGTTTAACAATCCACTGAGTTTCTTTACTCTGATCTTCTCTTAGCCACCTACTCGTTGTTTCAACAACTAACTCAGGGTGAGTTTTACTAAGATCATTTAAATTGTTTGCCACACTTTTTTGCACAAATCTAAACTCATCAGACTTAAGATTATCAAGTATTTTTATTGAGTCATCAAAGTAATCTACAAAAATTTGTGATCTGGAAGCCCAAGGAAGCCTCATTCTCATTCCTTCACTTGCTAACCTTCTTACATGTTCACTGTTATCCTTGGACCAGTTAAGCAACATTCTTAAAGTTTTTTGAGGAAATTCTTCTAATATTGGTCTGATTGCAAATTCTCCAGTAAACCTTTGCGTTAGCTCATAAATAAAATCTATCGAAACATCAACATTTTCCAATCCATGTTTTTCTATATACCTCCCAATTGGCCATAACCAAAACCCTTTTGTAAACATACCCTCAGGTTTCTGCAATTTGGGGCCAAGTATAGTTGTAAAAAGCTGAACGTTTTTTTGATAGTTCTTACCCAAAACTTCTTCAAACACCTCAACAATTGCATCTTGCCGATCAAGAAACTCTTTATCTTTAACTACACCCACAACACGACTCACAAAACCCAATGAATCAAATTGATCCCTAGTCTGTTTTATTTTATATGCTAATAATTCTGCCCAATCTCGATCATAATAATCTTTGAATTTTTTAGCCATATACTGAATTCATAATCAAAATAACAGACACTAGTCAAGCTGGTTCAGTAACTTCTTCTTTCTAGGATGGTTTGTTCGAAAATAATCCAAAGCTTCACTATAAAAATCCCCTTTTCCTAGTCTATTTCCCCATTCTTGAAAAACTTCAATTACCATGCCATACTCACCAGTAGGCAGAAAATCTGACCACATTTTAATTTGATTAAGAATCAAAAGATCTACTTTTTCTCTGCACTCTGGAAAAATTTCAGCATATCTTATCAATGTTAAAGGATCCAAGTTTTCAAAATTCTCATCTAACCAAGAATAATATTCAGCCACAAAACAATATTCTAACCAAATATTTTTTTCCAAACCAAATTCTAAAAAAAGCTCATTAAATACCTCTAACTTAACTTGTTCAACTGGATTTCTAAATACACTTTTAAGTTTTTCTTTGTAATCAATTTGAGCTGTCACCCAATAAATTTTCCACAGACCTTTAAACAAATTAATCTGATTATATTGATCCAATTGCAAAAAATATTCACTCCAATAATCAAACCAGCATTGACCTCCCACCAAAATACTCTCAAGAATAACCCTCACCAATAACTTTTCTCTCGAATAATCACCAATTACTACCTCAACAATCTTTGTTAATTCATCAAAAAATGGCTGATGCTGACCCTCCTCAGTTTTGATAGTTCTAGAAATATTATCTAAATAATAATAATTACCAGTATCTCTACTCAATAGCGTATCCATGGTCTCTAACCATTTACGATGAGTTTTGACTTTTTGTGATGCAAAAATATTATCCAAAATTTCCTCACTTGCATCAAATTCTCGATATTTAGATCCAAACTCTTGATCAAGTGAAGCACAAACACCAACAATATGTTTGCACAGTCCATATTGAGCATAATAAGGACATTCACAAGTAGCACTTTGAGTCAAAGCATCAGCCGCCATTGCATATTTTTTTGTAGAAAGTGTAAGGTGCAAAATTGGTATCTTCACTTCATAAGAGCCAGCTGAACCAGTAACATTATATAATCTCCAATTATCAATTAGCAAGCTAACAGGATTGCCCACCATCCCATCCAAATAAAGCTTAACCCCACGACTAAATATCGCAGGGTCAACTTTTGATTGGATAGTGTTGAGATAAGATAACATTAATGATCAGATAAACCTAGAATATAATTTCGTCAATTATTGAAATTTTTGATACTCAACTTGAGATCCACCAAAAAGACCTCCTTTAACTACAAAACTTTCAACCCTATCATTATTATCAACATTTACTCTAATTGTATTTCTCCCAAATCCTTTGATTTCAAAAAAATGATTAGTACCACTTGATTTTAGTTGGGCTTTTAGATTTGATGGAAGTTCATTTGAATCAAATTTTTTACCATGAATCAAATCAAGTTCTATCTTAGAATCATCTTCTCCTGATATTAATCTAATACCTTTCTCCCCTGTATTATAGACTTTATTTTTTCAATCCTAATAGGAGTTCCCATAACAAACTTAGATTCAATGTTTTGTTGGTTTTTTGATTCAATCTCCTCTTTATTTCTTGCTCGAAAAGACATTTGATCACTTCCACTAAGTGGATCAGATCCATATTCCAAATTATTCCATTCAGTCATATTCTTTAACTCTTCAGGGTTCTCAACAGAAATAGAACTTTCATCATTGTTTTCAAATATTCTAAGATCTACACCATCATCTACAAGAGCTTGGTCGAGTGAATTAAGATAAGTTTTAGGTTGATTTTCAAGGTTAGTTTGGCTTTGTTTTTGCTCTTCTTGAACATTTTCATCATCAAAGAAATCATCAATTTTTAAATCTGCCTCAAAAAAATCTACTTCTTCATTATCATTATTTTCTTGGTAGTCTCTAGAAATTTCAAAATTCTCATAATTTTTTAACACTTTAGCCAGTGGAGATTTTTTATAAGCTTCAGACTCCATATATTGATTATCTTTTTCAATCAGAGTTTTTTCCAATTCTCTAGCGTGAGCAACGACAGACTCAACATATTCTTTACTAAATCTACTTCTAGCTTTATCAGATCTAGAATCTACCTTAAGCTGCTTATCATTTAATTTTTGCAACACTTGGTTAATTTGATTAATTTCATCAGTTACAAAAGCTCTTTCGTCTTCATCAAATGAAGGTAAATTTTTCTCCAAATTTTTTATCTCTAAATCAATTTCATCAGTATCTTCATCTGAAAACATCATACTCAATTTTTTATCTTTGAGTGAGTCTAGTTCCAACAAAACCTCCCTAGCCTTTAGAGTCATAGTGTTACCAAGAGTTAAGCCATTTGTTTCTTGATCTTTCAAATTTCCCAAAAAATTCTTCTTATAAGATTTTAATTCCTCAATTTCTTTTTTTATTTCAGCAGATTCATTCTGAAATCTAAGGTTTTCATCTCTAAGCCTACGAGTATTCTCATCAAAATTCAATATAAGAATATCAGTGTTGGCAATCATCTTTGAATCCACTAAAGCAAAGTCTTTTTTGATATTTTCTTTAGATTTTTTAATAAATTCTACTGTAGCCTCAGACCTTTTTTTAGCTATGGAAGCAGCTCCTTCATAAGATGAGGTTATACTTTCCTTACCTTTATTTAAGGTATTTTTGAGACTAGACCAAGTATTTTTAATTGTTTTTGTGCTGCTATTTTTTAAATTATCCCATGATTTTGACATGCTTTCTTTTATTGAAGATGAGTCTTTTTCAGAATTTTTTAACTGCTTAACCTCTTCTTTAAGCTCACTTACTTGATTTGCCAGATTTTCAATAGCACGAATAAGTAATTCTTCACGATTGTGATTTGACTCAATAGAAGATATTTGCTCACCTAATATTGACTGATTTTCGTTTGTTTGGGGTTTAATTCCATTCTCAGACATAATGATATTATATAAAATGATTAAAATTATTTGATTGTTTCAATAAAAACATTAAATGCGTCCATAAATTTGTTTTCCAAATCAGGAAATTTATCAAAAATACTTGGATCTTCAAAGATTTGCACACTTTTAAGTCTAACAACATCTTTTTTATCATATTTATTTTCAATATAATCATACATAAATGATTTGAAGATGTTTACACACTTGGCAACTATTTCTTCACGCTTGTTTTCTTGAATTTCTTCAATCTTATAACCAGTCATAGCATTAACCAAATCACTCAAAAATTCTTGAGACTCTTGCTTTGTAGACATTATCTTTGTTGTATCAATTGACATATTTTATTTTTATTCGTACATTTATTAACGCTTATAAACATAATTATAGCACATTTTGAACATTACTACAAGTAATTTTTATGCAACCAAATTTTACTTTTGAATTCATCGTATCCACAATTATTGCTTTAAGTTCTATTGGAGTGCTCATTTTTATGATTTTTTGGTATTTAATTTTCAAAAAACACCTTGATAAATAATAATCATTGTTATGGATTTTTCTATATTGAATGAACTTGTACTTACCTTGATTATTGGAATAACTCAAGGTTTTACTGAGTTTTTACCTATTTCTTCAACTGCTCATATCCGCCTCATTAGTTCGTTTTTAGCTGGGGGCAGAGATATTGGCTTAAGTACAAGTAATGTTATCCAGATTGGTACTTTGATAGCTACTTTACAATACTTTAAAGAAGATCTCAAACAACTACGTTTAAGAATTATTCAAATCTTTTCCAAGCCTCAAAACCTCCAAATTTTTAGTCACAACTTTCGTTCTTGGCGAAACAACAAAAACGAATTTCAAGGAACTCCAGAACAGATTTCTACAGATATAACAATATCACAACTAATTATTGGCACTCTTCCAATAATTGTTTTAGGTGCGCTTCTAAGTAACTTTGTAGATTCCACCAGAAGTCTTTCTTATATTGCTTCTTTTCTTATTACTGGTTCTTTGTTGATGGCTGGAGCAGAATACATCCACAAAAAAAATCAAAAAATCATCAGTACTACCAAACTAACAATGTCAGAAGTATTATTGATTGGTTTATTTGAATCTCTAGCAATCTTCCCTGGTATTTCTAGAAGTGGAGCTACTATTAGTGGAGCTTTGATGATTGGAAAAGGACGCTTAGCAGCTGTTAGGTTTTCATTTCTTTTATCCATTCCAGCTATTCTCTTGGCAGGTGTAGTTGATATTACTCAATATGCTTTATTTTTTATTAGACAACCTAATTTTTTACCTACGAATACACTTTGGTCAGACACAAGAATCTCTCTATCTCTTTCAAGTATAATCATAGCTACTTTCTTTGCTTACTTATTTGGTTATTTAAGTCTCAAATGGTTACTTAAATACCTTGGAAACCACACCACACGTATTTTTATTATATACAGAATTGTTTTAGCTCTAATATTATTTGGAGTAGTTTTAGCCCAAAACCTAGAGATTTTAAAACTATAAAAACCAGTATGCAAAAGCACACTGGCGAGTGTTATAAATAGGAGGTGATTTTATCCGCAGTTTTTTGAGGTTCGTTGGATATTATTTTCTAATGTGATCATTTGGCAATTGACCCAAAATTTATAACCTTGCATGAAAAAATATTATCAATCTATAATTTCAACATGGAATCACTGTGCTATAAAATAAAACTTAAAGAGGGTTCACTTGAGCAAGAGCGTCAATAGGCTGAAAAAAATGAATATACGAGCAGATGAAGTCTTTGAGACCTTATCACTTGAGGGGGTATATGTTGAGAGTGTCTTTTTGGAGAAATGTGATGATGGCTATTACTTAATTTATTTTGTAAAAGCAAAAAGTTTGGATAATATGAGGGAGTTTTCAAAAAACTCTACACTACCAATCGAGCAGTTTCATAAAGAATTCAAACGAACGACATTTGAATCCTCAGTGGAGCTTGAACCTTTAATAGATTTTGATAGAATTGAGCAACAAAAAAGTGGCAACTATTAAACCACATCAAACTCAAGTCTTTTTACTCCTGATCCAACAGATTTTTGTTTGATTATTTTGAAATAACCAATCTGGGAAGTATTTTTTACATGAGGACCTCCGCAAAATTCCCTACTCAAAACTTCACCTTCGTCTTCACCAATAGAATATACGGTCACGCTATCACCATATTTTTCACCAAACAGACCAATTGCACCGAGGTTCCTAGCTTCCTGTTCAGACATTTCCTTTTTTGTTACTTTATAATTAGTATTAATTTTAGCTTGAACTTTCTCAGTAAGCTCCACAATTTCATCTTCTAGCAGCCTTCTTTCAAAAGAAAAATCAAACCTAGCTTTTTCACTAGTAATAGCTGAGCCTTTTTGTTTGATATCTTCACCAAACATTTCACGTAAGCTTTGATGAAGCAAATGAGTTGCAGTGTGTAAACGAATAGTTTTGTTATTATCTTCAGCTAATCCAGATTTGAACTGCTTACCTGAGTTATCTTTGGAGTTTTTTTGATGTTCTTGAATCATCTTTTCGACATTTTCAACATCAACTCCTACTCCATGTTTTTTCAAAATATCATACGACAATTCCAAAGGCACACCGTGAGTCTGATAAAGATCAAAAATATTTTTTGCATAATCTATATCCTGAACTCCTTCAAAAATCTTAGACCATTCCTTATTACCTCTTTCAATTGCTTTACTATATTTAACTGCTTCAACCATCAACAAATCAACCATAAGACCTTGATCATTTTTTAGATCGACATAAACCTCTTCATAAACACTAACTACAGACTTAACTAAATCGACATAAAACTTCTTATTCAAAATATCTATCCCCAAGCTCAATGAAGAACTAAACATTCTTCTCATAAGTCTTCGCAAAATGTAACCCTGTTGTTTACCCATTGGCCTTACCCCATCACTTATTAAAAAACAAATTGCTTTGATATGATCAGCTATTATATACCTATGATTCTTCTTCATTAAAATGAATTTATATATGTATATTTAGTCAAACTACTCATTTGTGTCAACTACTCTTCTTTGCTCTCAAAGAAACATATACTGCTCCTACTATCAAAATAGCCGAAACAAAAAGAATAAGACCTCCATAAACTCCTCCAGTTCTAGTAATAATTCTGACAATATCTTCTGGCTCTTCTTCTCCTACAACATAAGTATCATCATTGGTGCGATATGCAACACCGTTAAGATAAACTTCACCATATCCCAAACCAGATCCAACTACTTGATTCAATTTGCTAACATCACCACTAATCAAACCCATTGACTGGGCTATCCCAATAATACCAAAACCTTTGACTAAACCTTGGTTAATACTATAAACACACTCCCCCAAACTATTTGTAGTTCCAGAAAGTTCAATTTTTGACCCATCAGGAGCCGACAAAAAATGTCGACACTCAAGCCCTTGAGCAATATCTCCATTAGAGTATTTTGCATTACTCAAAGAAAAAACAAGATTCTCACCTAATAAAATTCTATTGGGAGAAATTTCAAATTCTGGATTAATCAAATCTAACTCCACAACTTCGTACACATCTGTATTAGAAGTAACCACTTCGCCTAGATAATCAATAGTCACATATCCTGAACCTGTTCCAACAATATTATTAAGTAAGGAAATGTCACCACTAATTAAGGTTACTCCTTGAGAAACTAAATCCAAACTAGTATCATATCTACAATTTCCTTCAGAATCAACCTGCATATTTAGTTCAACAGCACTTATTCCATCTGGTGCGGTTATAAACATTCTGCACACTAACCCAGTAGCAAAACCACCTCCCGTTCCTAACCTTATATCTGTCAGTGAAAATATCAAATCTTCTCCAAGTAATATCTGAGAAGGGTTTATCTCAAATGGCCCCATAACAAGGCTTTCAGATTGAATATTCAAAATAGTATTAGTATTACTTTGTGCAGTTGTGCTAACTTGAGCTAGAAAAAAACCAAACAGTAAGAAACCAACAGAAACAATAGCTAGTAGTTTTTTTGAAATCAAATCTTTTAGAAGTAACATAGTATTGTTTTTAATTCAATTTTTCTGGCTCTTCCTTCTTCTTTTTGTTCCTTTTAAACATAGTATATATTTGAAATAAAATAATAACAAATAATAATCCAACAGCAAAATAAATAAGTATTCTATCGAAAGAGTTTAATATAGAAGATTGTTCCTTAATTACAACCGTCCTAGGTAAATTATCTGTTTTTTCTTTAGCAATCTCAATAGCTCTCTTACGTGATACTTGACAATCATTAATCTGTTCTTGAGTCAAATTGACTGTATCAAAAAGCACCTGAGAAATATTACCATTTTTACTTTACCTTCATTAATCTCATTTAACACTCCTGTTTGAAAATTAAATTCCAACTTTATCTCACCAGCTTGAAATAAAAGATCACTTCTTACATAAAACGTTCTTTCACCATAACCAGGAGCAAGAAGACTGTTAACTTCACCTTCTTTTACCTGTTTATCTGGAAAAGTAATTTTGTATTTTCCGTTCAAATTAGAATAAACATTTCCAACATTTTTAGCGGTGTACTTAGCAACAATATTATCACAACCAATATAACCTCTAGTATTTCTTTCCGAAGCATAATCTTCATCTGTTGGGTCAATAATATTCAAATCTTTAACCTCAGAGTCCAATTTAAGATCTCCTACAACAGTAATATACATTCTCACTGCATTTCTAGTCTTAACCACAACATTAGCACCACCATCTTTGTTATCATCAATTGACAACACAGCTACTCCAGCTCCGTACTCTCCTGAAACAGTCCCTTCTGGAACTTGGACTTTGAAAGGTACTTCAATTGTAGTTGCTGCAGGAACATTAATTATATTTTTCTCAAACTTAACCCAATTACCAGCGTCTTTGTTTTGTAGTTTATTTGAAACAACAGTGTAAATACCATCGCTTGTAATCTCAGCATCTCTACCATAAATCTCAACATTTTGATCAGAGTTAGTAGAATTAGTCAAAACTGCCACATCTTCAATCTCTTCACCAGCTTTCATCTGATAAACAAACCATCCATTTTTAGAGTTCTTTTTATATTGATTATCTTGTCTAATGATACCTACATCAGCCTTAATTGGTATGCTCATTACTCCAAAAAAAACCAAGAATAAAAATATCCCAACCAGTGTATACCAAATTTTATTCTTTACAATCATAAGAGCTTATTTAATTCATACTAAATTCTTTTTCATCCAAAGTCAAGAATAAAAATTACAAAAAAGTACCCCCAAGAAAAATATTTATATTCTTTCCTGAGGGTAGCTCAAAATCAAATTATCACAGAGTAAAACTCAAATTTTAATTTTTAATCAGTACAGTTCAACTAGTTAATAACCGTCTGCACTATAGTTCCAGTATAAGTTCCAGCCTCCACAAAAGCAGGTACTCTAAGTCCAAAGGTACTTCCATCAATATCAAATCTACCTGGTTCAACTGCTGCACTGGTGTTAAACAATGTATATTGAGTAGTTGTGTTAGTGACTAAAG
>JAAUSE010000018.1 GCA_012031925.1 Candidatus Altimarinota bacterium | reverse complement strand
CTTTGAATAAAATTGTAATTCTAATTTGTTGAATTCATCAAACTGTTTGATTGCTTCATTCTCACTGGTGTACCAAAATTTTCGTATACAGGTCTTTGATAGATCTTATCAAGATTTACTTGACCACCTCCAAAACTAAGAATCCAGGGTTTATCAAGATAGGTAAATAGAGATTTTTGAAGGGTTTTGGTATTTTCAAATTCTATTTTTTTTATTGAGATTTTTGAAGGGTTGAGGATTTCTGCTTTGTTTAAGTCTGCTTTGGGTAAGGGTAATTTGTTAATGAACTCATCTTGAACTGATTTTTTGAATGGAGTAAAAACACTATAAAAGTTACCTACTCCAGTTTTGGTTGTTAGACTAATACTTGTTTGATCAGGAAAAATATGTAAAGTCGAGTTATTTTTTTGTAAAGTATTTTTTACTTCATAATCTCTTCTTCTAGAATATGGCTCTACTTCGTTATTTGCAAATACTTCCAGTTGATAATCAATACTTAGCCTTGTAAAAATCTCAACTGGATTCCCTACAGCTATTAAAAAGTTTTTAAATTCATTGGTATATTGAGATAAAGCATAGGATAGATAATATCTATATGGATGGCCAAAATTCCACTTAAAGTTATTTATGAACTTTTCATCAATTATATATATAGGAAGTAATTTTAGTTTATTTTTTTGAGCATAATTTATAGAAGAGAAGAGGGCTGGATTATCATTAAGTCGAAAATCTTTACGAGACCAATAAATACTTAATTTTTGCATACTTTACAATAAATATTGGGCTTTGAGATTGTTAATTGCTTTGGAAAGTAGCTCTTCTTGTTTTTCTAGGGCTTCAGCTTGTTTTTTGATTTCATCTGTAGGTTTTTCGATGGCAGTTTTAAATTGCTCAGAGTTATAAAAAACTGGGTTTTGATTAGCTAGTTGTAGTAATTTATCTGTAGCTGCTTGGACTTTTGGACTATCCGTTACTTTGAGACCTTCTGATAACTCATTAAGGCTAGTGATGTATTCTTGAAACAGCTTTGTGTCATTATTGAGATCAGCTTGAATTTTGTTATTATAGTATCTACTATATTTATCTTTAAAACAATTAGGTAGATTGTTGTTGATTTCAATATTAGTGTTGATTTTGTCTTTGGCGTTGTTAACAAACTGCAGTTTGTCCTCTAATGATGCAGTATCACTTGCGTTGGTGAAGCCTTCAATGTTGACTTTGAATTGATCTAGGTTAGTAGATTGTTGATTAGCACTGGAGATTAGGCAAACTTGATAGTTCAAAAAATCTTCTAGGCTAAACATAGTTGCTTTTTTGGAGGAAAGACTATCTTCAAATTTTTCTTGGACTTTGTTTGCTTCATCTACTGGAGCCTTGGCGAGGGAATTTTGATTATTTTCTATATCTCCAACGATTTTTTTAATCTCAGTATTTTTTTCTTGAATTTGCTTCAGCTGAGTGCTTATCTCGTCTGGTTTTTCTTGATTGAATTGTACCAGAGAGTTTAAGGTTAAAACAATTTCTTGACTTGATTGACTTGTTTGATTGTAGATGTTGGTGTTTTGGTTGATATAGTTAGCAACTTTTTCACGATTATCTAGCCAAGACTGATATCTGAAAAAACCAAGAAAACCTCCAAAAATTAAAATAATTAGGATGACAAAGATAATTGGATACTTTTTTTTTATTCTTGAAAAAGGTTTTGACTGGTTAGAGTCAACTTCATTGTTATCAAACTTGAATAACCTTCTTCTTATTTTGAATGGGTTTTTGGGTGATTTGGTTGCCATAATTAATATATTTTGCCGTACATAATATCTTCTCCAGCAATTTTGTAATTGATAACTTCATCTTCATTGAACCAGATTGAGATCTCATGAGCCGCCTCGTCAGCCACAACACTCGCGTGCACAACATTCTGGATAGCCCTACCCTCAACATTGGCAACAACTGGGGAATCTACAGAAAAATCTCCACGAATAGTGCCAGGTTCAGCTTTGAATGGGAGAGTGTGCCCGACCATTTTGCGGACAGCTTCGATTGCCCCAATTCCTTCAACAATCATACAAACAACTGGACCGCTTTGCATATAGTCTACAAGACCTTCTGCAACTGATCGACCGATCTCGGATTTGTTATCTGTTCCAAGGAATTCTTTGGCATCTAACTGGAGTTTTTCAAATGTTCCAAGACCTTTCTCTCCAAGCCCATCAACCCATTCTTGATCTTGCATTGGATAGTGAGCTCTGATCTGATCCTCTGTAGCTTTGACCATTTTGAGGGCCACAACTTTGAGTCCAGCCTTACTGATACGCGACATAACTTCCCCTGTGAGTCCTCTTTTGACTCCGTCTGGTTTCATCATAACGTAAGTTTGTTCGTGGCGGATTGCTTGAATAGCTGGGTGATTCATTTTGTCGGACATAGGCTAATATTTGTTGTGAATAGAAAAAATGTCAAGAAAAAATCTACCTAAAAAATACCTTCTTTTTGTGTCTATTTTATCAAGAAATTTTTTGGGTTTTTGGCTATCAAACCTTGACAAAAGCTGTTTTTTGAAGTAAAATGATAAATAGGTATGAGGATACTTTAATCCTTCTTGGTACCGTTACCAAGTAAAATTTATCGGAATTATTGGAAACAACTTATCGGCAATTTATCTAGAACAATCTAGTGAAAATAACCTATAGGGTATAATCATGAAAACCGAACTTACTTTTTTTCAATTCAAGGTTTTTTGTTCCTATCTCTGGAACTACCAGAGATCTTGGACAAAGAAGAATTTTTGGAAAAAAATATTCGAGACTGAATCCCGCCGGACTTTCGACGAGGGTTGGGATCATTGCAAATCTTCTTTTTCTTTCTCTCCAAAAGAGGGTTGGAATTGGGAATACAAAACAACATCAGGAACTATTCTAAGAGCATCACAAAGGGTTTTTGGCTACAGTCATCAACTTCCTGAAATTGCTTTTGAGGTTGAAATTCCTGAGGCAAGAGCGAAAAGAGGTAGGACACATTACTCCTACTTACAAATTGCTCTTGCGAACCTTCCTTATATGAGATGGATCCAGTATCAAAAAGAAGATACTGATACTAAAATCCGGATTGTTAATATACTTTCCGGAAAAACTCCAGAGCAAAGGAGGAAGGAGCGAATTCTGTTGGAACTTCATGAAAAAAAAATTAAGTATCCAGAACTTTTTGTAAAACCAAAAAAGTTCGAGGCTGATATCTATTTTCATGTAGAGTTCTAATTTTTATACTGTCAGTTGAAAAACACTGGCAGTTTTTTTGCGAAAAATTACCCCAGAACTGCTGGGGTATTTGTTTATCAAACAAAATTAGAATTATGGAGTATTTCACAGGCTAGTTGAGCTTTGTTCGCTCTAGATGATAACTCCAGACATATTTTGGAGGGAATTCTAAATACATTCATATACTCTTCTGAGATCATCATCATTGCTGGACGATGATATTCTATCGAAATTTTGGGGTGTTTGTATAGAATGTTTTCAGGTAGAAGTTCTCGATTCTTAATCGAAAAGCTATCCGTATAATCCATATAAAAGCTATCAATTGCATTTAATAAATTATAGCAGTCACCTTTTCTTTGGAATCAGTTATCCCAATATTATTCTTCATCGAATTAATCAAACGAAAATCATCAACTTTGTCTATGCAGATTTTGGCGTAATCTAGAAGAATATTGCTTGGACTACGAAAGTCAAGAAAAACACTGTTATAGCAACTATCAATTTATGGTTGTAACACCTTTTATCCAGATGGGCAATTTGTGTCAACCCCATAATTTCAAACAATTTCCTACACCTGTTTAAGATATAAATTAGTTACTTCTTGTTTGTTATGATCTTTGGCATATTCGTTAGGGGATTGGTCATTGAGTGAACCATGAGGTCTTTGGTTGTTGTAGAATGTTAGCCATTTGGTTGCTGCCTCTTCAAACTCATCAAGTGAGGAGAACCTGTACCGCTTGGTTACTGCAAGCTTGAATATACCAACAAACCTCTCTGCCATACCATTGTCTGTAGGAGTACCAGGTCTTGACATAGACTGTGTGAACATGTTTTGTGTGAGTACTTCAATTGTTTCTCCTGCTCCATACTGAGATCCCTGATCACTATGAAAGATTACAGGAATGTCTGTGAGATCAGAGACAAGATCAACTCTGGATATGCTTGTACGTGTTAGATCACTTGTCATATGTCTACCATAGCAAAATGAAAGTATCTGTCTGGTTTGTTTTCTCATAATGAAACAGCAATACACCCACCTGCCTGATGTAAGCCTGAATTGAAATATATCTGAGAAAAGGATTGTATAGGCATCTTGATCAATATCTGATCTGAGGAGATTATCTGAGATGGTCTTGTCTTGTTTGTTGGTATTGTATACATATGTAGGTTTATTCCTTCTTGGAATAATATTGTATTTGAGCATTACCCTGTATACCCTGTTTTTACTCACCCCTAGTATGGTAGCAACCTTTCTACAACCAAGGGTATCATCTTTAGTATATACAGCCTCAATACTTTTTCTAAGCTGATTATCTTTAGGTTCCAGTTTTGGTTTGTAATAGAGATTAGACCTTGAGAGATTGAAGGCTGCCCCTAGTAATTGTTTGGATGGTTGTTTTGCGTTTGGTTCATCCAAGTAAGAATCCCACACAGCTAGAGCGAGATCCTTTACCTCGTGTTTACTTAATCCCAAACGCTCAAGGCTTTTTTTAGAATCTGGTTTTGAATGGTTAGCTCTCCAATAATACGAGTCAGTTCAGTTGGGTCTTTATCTGGAGAACTCTTCTTTCCTAGATGGGTACGTTTGAGGGAGAAGATAGTGTGTCCATGTTCCTTGAATGCTTTTCTCCATTGGTTGATTTGAGTCATATGTATTCCATGTTTTCTACATATGGATTCAATAGTATGATCTGAGGTAAATGTTTCTAAGACTACTTGAAACTTAAACTCATCTGAGTATGATTTTCTTGATTGTGACATAGTGATATATGTATTGGTGAATGATTAGTTTTACTCAACTAAATCATCCTGTCAGGATGTATCTTAATTGAGTGTCTTAAATATTGGGGACAAGACATTATATGTTTAGAGAGATTGAAGAAGTAGATTGAGCTCACTCATTTTCGAAGAATGAATGACTATCGCATCAAAATCCCTGTTGTAGATTTCTTTGGAAATTGTTGGATTATATTCAACCCAAATCTTTTGATCGGGATCAAATTTTAGAAATACGTAACCGAGTTTCTGACACATTCCGATAATGGGATTTGTATCCCAAGGAGTTTCGAAATATTTGTCTAGAATAATAGCACTATACTCGCCCTTGAAAAGTCTGGTAAAAATTATACCGATACTTCCTTTATCAATTGCAAAGTTTTTGTATAGTGAGCTGACATTGATCAACTCTGTCTCTAACTTGCTTTCGCGAGTCTGTGAATATACTACAGACTTAGAAATTGGTTTTTCAGCTACGAATGATTCAGTTTTTTTAGCTAAATCTTCTTTCCAAGACAAAAACTGGTTCTTTATTCTCCAGACTTTGTCACTCTCTGGCTTGAAGTAATAAATTTCCTTGGTGTTGATATCTCCTATGAATGATGCTACTACTTTACCATTGTCAATCAGAGCAATCATACAACCAACATTGTTTGATTGATTACGAATGAAAGCACTTGTCCCATCAATTGGATCAATTGTGAAATATATTGGTGCTTCAGGTTTGTACCTGTAATTCTCTTCTTCACTGATAATTCCAAAATCTGGAAAGCATTCAATGAGAAGTTTTGTCACAATGTCTTGCGCTTTTTTATCCAAATCTGTGAAAGGATCAACACCCTCGCCATCATAAGCAGATTTGGTGTGAGTTTCATAATTGAGACGGTTGGTCTCGAGCATGTTAATAACTCAAAATATAGCTTCTTTGAGCACTACACCGATGATGGTTGGGTTGATAACTTGGTTTGTCATATTTCCTCGATCTAACTAATTTAGTCGTAGCACAAAATTATAGTTTTGTCAAAATATTTTTTAGGCTGTTTATTGAATTAATTTTCAAAAGACAATGGTTTCAAAATAAAATATTAATGGTTTTTTAGCTGCACTCGCTCAAAGAGTTGCTAAGAACTGGGTATACACTCCATCTATTCTGAGTCCTGCGGCGCTACGAAAGCCAGATCAGATTAGCGAGTATAACTTGGGTAAAGGTTGAAGTAGTCCAAGCTCGTATTTCCACCCTCGATGATAATTTGTCGAGGGTTTCTTTTGAAATTTTTAGATCTCCTCACCATCTTCTTCATCGGGCAAAATATACACGTCTCTTGGTTTGGAGCCGTTTTGGGGGCCTACTACTCCTAAGGCTTCTAGTTTGTTGATGATTTTGGCGGCTTTTGGATAACCTACCCCCATCATTTGTTGCAAGAAAGAAGCAGAAGCTTTTTGGTATTGGATAACAAGTCTTTTGGCTTCAACCACACTTTCGTCTTCATGATCATCATCACTTCTCATACTCATACCAGGAACATTGATTTTGGTTCGTGGAACTTGAGTAACATTACTGTCTAAGTTGCTTATTTCATTTTCTATAGCTTGTCTTTTTAATAGTTTGACTATTTTTTGACTTCATCCTCATCAACGTTAGGTCCTTGAAATCTTATAGGCTTCATAAAGCTTGGAGATGTGATTAGACCATCCCCTTGACCCAAAAGCTTCTCAGCACCTGTTGAATCTAGAATAACACGACTATCAATTTGTGAAGCTACTGTGAAGGCAATACGAGTTGGAACATTAGCTTTGATTAATCCTGTGACTACGTTGGTGTCTGGTCTTTGAGTTCCAAGAACCAAATGAATTCCAACTGCCCTACTCATCTGAGTAAGACGAACAATGATAGGTTCAACTTCAGTTTTGGCAAGCATCATAAGGTCTCCAAGCTCATCAATAACAAAGACAATATATGGCATTTTTTCTGGTTTTTCTTCTTCAGTATCAATCCAACTTGGAATAGAATCCACAAAATTATTATAATCTTTTATATTTCTTTTTCCATATTTTTCTAGGATTGTGTAGCGTCTATCCATTTCAATGACTGTCCATTTGAGTGAGTTAATGGCCTTATCTGCTTCAATAATAACGTTACTCAAAAGGTGTGGCACACCTTCGTAGAGTTTGAGCTCAACTCTTTTCATATCAACCAAAACTAGTTGTAGATCAAAAGGACTGTATTTGATTAAAAGACTTAGTAGAAGACCATTGATCCAGACAGATTTACCAGCTCCAGTAGCTCCAGCCACGAGCAAATGAGGCATTTTGGAAAGTGGCATAATTAAATCTTCACCACGAACATCTTTACCAATAATAATTGGCAGTTCATCTTTGGATTGCACAAACTTTGGTTGTTTGGCGATCTCTCCAAGCCTTACTTGGGATTTAGCTTGATTAGGTATTTCGATACCTACTAAAGATTTACCTGCAATTGGTGCTTCTATGCGAATACTGGAAGAGGCAAGGGCAAGGGCAAGATCTCTTTGAAGGCTGTCAATTGTGGAGAGTCTAACTCCATTGGCTGGCTTGAAGGTGTATTGAGTGACAGTAGGACCAATGTATTCATTATCCATTTCAACTTTGATTCCAAATTGCTCTAAGGTGTTTTTGACAATAATTTTGTTACCAGCAATATCCCCTGGTTCGCTTTTGGTTTTTGAGGTTTTAAGATTGTTGTAATCTGGTAATTTCCAATTGGAATCAGAATTAGAGATTGGTTGCAGTTCTATATTACCTTCATCATCTGAACTAAATCTTTTTTTAGGTTTTAGCTCACTTGGTGGAAGGATAATTGGCTCGTCATCTTCTTCAACAAAATCACTACTAAAACCATTGTCGTCTTTTACTGATTTTGGTTTTTTAGTTCTAATATGCTCATTAATCTCTTTACCACTAAACTCTCCTGTCATTGGTTGGAAGATTTTGGTAATATCAGGTACAAATTCCCACAAACGTTCAGGGTTTTTAAGAGTTTTTTTACAACCTCCAACAAACTCAACAAAAGTTATTTGGGATAACAGAAAGAAGCCATAAAGGGCTACACAAAATAGCAAAATAAAACCTCCAATAAATCCAAAATATCCAAAAATAACAGGATACATTATATAACCAACTAATCCTCCTCCTTGAGTTATTGTAGCTGTAGATCGAACCCCAAAGAACATACTTAAATATCCATTAATTGCAAGTATTATGAGAACAGAACCCCAAATAAAACTAAAGTTGACCCAAATTTCTTCTTCTGGATGTTTTTGTTTGCGAATTAGTAGAACTGCTATTATAAAAAACATTAATGGTAGAATGAAAGCCCCCCTACCCAATAACATGCCAATAAACGACCCAACAAAATCACCAAATCTTCCGGCTAAACCAAATATTGAAAGGTAGCCAATAATTCCCGCAGCTAGGGATGTAATAATGCCGTAAGTGATTTTTAGTTTGTAGTCCACCTCAGGCACAAACTTGGATAGCTTGATCATGAAATATTTATAAAGAGTTTTTTAATAATGTTCAAGTACGTCAATTTTGTAATGAAAGATTTCAAAAATAGGTATTTAATGTTTAACCTCATTAAGAAGTTAGGTTGAGTTAGAGTAAGCAGAATAATGAAAACGTTATTATTTAGTGCTGATGTTTATTTTTTATGAAATTCAATGATGGTTAGGTATAAAATTGAAAATTTCTTTGTTTAAAGTATAAAGGGGTTTATTGTAGTATCTTGGATTTTTTAAATTCTGTTTGTTATAGAGTAAAAAACATGTGTTTTTTGTAAGAAGTCATTATTTAATTGTTTTGAGTTGAGTTGAATATTAATTCTACTTGTCTTAAAAATATTCAATAGAAAGCTTATGGGGGTTAAAATGTTGTCAATTTTGCAAAAATTTGATAGGGTTTTTAGAGTGAAAATAAATACAATTCTATTGACTGACCTTGAAAGAATATGGTTAGAGAAGCTATTAAAAAAAAGCATGGCACAGATTGGGTTGGGGGAAATAGAATTAAATGAAGATTGTTACAAGACTTTTATTGCTGGAATTAATCAATTGAATTTGAACTATCCTTTGGATTATTTGGTTGGAAATGTAAACTTTTTGGGTAAGAATTTTTTGATCAATGAACATACCTTAATACCACGAGAAGAGACAGAATATTTTGTAAAGTATTTGAAAGAGAAAGGGTATTGCGATGGTGAATTATTGGTAGATGTTGGTGCTGGGAGTGGAGTGATAGGTATAAGCATGAGTCATGATTTCAAAAGAGTTATTTGTACTGATATTTCTAAAGAGGCTATTAGTGTATGCAAGCAAAATACTCGACTTAATGGCATAAATAATCTTACTTGTGTTGTAGCAAATTGTTTGGATAATAAACTACTTCAGGATTCTATTAATGAAGCAAATGATTGGTCTTTGGTTGCAAACCTTCCTTACTTGCCTATCCGCGAAAAAAAGGAAGCTTATATTAACAAGGTTAGTTATGAGCCAGATATTGCTTTGTATTCTGGGAAAGATGGGTTGGATATTTTTAGAGTTTTGGTTTTGCAAATTTCTCAATTAAAACTTCCAAGTGTTTTGATGTTTGAACTAGACCCAAACAATATTAATAAAGCCTATAAAATGATTTCAGACTTAGGTTATAATATTCGTATTATTAACGATATATATGGTAGATGTAGGTTTGTTATTGGACAACTAAAGAATGCTGGTGTATAGTGTAAGTTGTAAAAAAATTGACAAACAACTATAAATTAAGTTTTTTTGAATAAAGTTGGTGTATGGAACAAGAATATGAAAAAGTTTTGGTTGATACCCTAAGGATGTTGGTCGAACCATTAGTGGAAGATTTAACAATTACGGTAAGTCGTGAGGGTGATCAATATCGTGTGAATGTGAACTCTGATAAGAATGAATTACTGGTAGGACACCGAGGAGAAAATATCAAGGCCATTCAACATATTACTAGAGTTATTGTGCACATCAAATTCCCTGATAATAAGACACATTTTTTGATTGATGTTGGTGAGTTTAAGAAGGTGAGAGAATCTTTAATAAATTCTGTAGTTCCAGAAATAGCCAAAACTGAGGTTATTGAAAAGGGTAGTTCAATTATTTTGGTAAAATTAAACGGATATGAAAGAAAGATGGTTCATAACCTTTTGGACGAAATTAAAGGTGTTGAGACAACAAGTATTGGTGAAGGTTCTGAGAGGAAACTAATGATAAGACCAACTGAAGATTCTGCTGGAGTTTCCTCCGTTGAGAATGCTATATTTATTGATATTGAAGATTATAAAACTATAGTGGAATCTGATGAATCAAAAAATGGTGAAATGAATGAAGAGAGAGAATAGATTGTTTATTTGAGTTGGGTAATTTAGAGTAAGTTTTTATTTTTGGAAGCTATTTTGAAACCCAAATAGCGAAATCACCCCCATCACCCCCACCGCCCACTAATCCTGACTTTTACAACAAACAACTCCATAAAGAGCTAAAGTATAATTAAACAAATAACCAAGAACAGAACGTGATCTAGTGTTGGTAAGATTATGATTAACTTTTAAGGTAGAGAATACTGATTCTATCCTAGCCCTAACATGGAGCAGGTGTATATCAAAAAGTGAAGCCAAGGTTTTGTTGTTTTTAGATTTCTTTTCTCCACTAAGTAAATAGTTGTTTGTTTCAATTGCTAACTCTTGTAACCATTTAGCTTGGTAGCCTTTATCACAAACAAAAAGTGATCCAATGTTTTTGAATTTAGACTCATCTGTTAAAATTGAGGCTAAGTACTTTCTATCATCTAAGTTAGCCATACTAAATTCATAATCGATAATATCTTGAGTTTCATAATCACATGTAACATGAAGTTTATGACCATAGTACCAACCCATCGTAGATTTAGAGTAACAAGCAGACTTTTTCATAGTTTTGTGTCTACTACTTCTTTTGATATGACATACAGGTAAGCAAGTTGAGTCTACTAAGGCTACCTTAAATTGTTTTTGTAAGAATATGTGTTTGTTGATACTAACAACATAGTCAATAAGTAACAGCAAGAATCTAATTGATAACTTAATAGTTTTTAAAAAGTTTGAATAGTGAGGGAGCATGTAGCCATTATCAACCAAGCATCTGTGTAGACCTAACCACGTATTGCATGAGTATTTTTGTTTGCAAGCTAAAAAGCCAAGTATCTGGTGAAATGATAACATTCTTTTTCTGCCTGAAGAAGAAGATTTGTTGAAACAGCTAAAAAGATGCTGAAGATGATTATCAGTACTAGACAGATTTGTATTTTCAATCAAAGGTGTTGTTACAGGGTGTTGTATGTTCATAGTACATATACCCTGTACTTTTGTGACTATTTTATCAAGAGAATTGGTGTGGTTGGTGGATTTCGCTATTTGGGTTTAGAACTGATTATGTATAGAAAATTGTTTTGAAATTCCTCTATGCCCATATTATTGATAATATTATCAAAAATTTGTGGATATTTGAAATTCAAAATAATTGTTTTTGGATAGAATGTAGCTAAATTCCAGTATTTTTGATAAATTGTTGAAAAAATACGAAACACTAACCACTCTTTTTTCATATTGAAAACTGATTATTTGTGTTCTTGTTTTATTGTCCTTTTTTTTCAAAAGTTGCCCAAGCTCTTACCTCTATAGAATTCTTCAAATTCTTTTGATCAATAATTTTGACTAGAGTGTTATCTTTTTGTAGAATCATAAAAATGTTTTAAAAAATGGGTGACTCGTCACCCACAGAATTAGTAACCTGAACCTGGATCTCTAACAAATATTAGCTCAGACTGTACGCTAAACCAATTTGCTAGAGATTGTAACTCTTTTTCTTCTTGAATATCAATGGTGGATAACTTAGCGTCTCTAACTAAAGATGAACCATAATCATATACTCGTGATCTTTTTGTACTATACCTTTGTTCAATTTTTCTCCTTTTTTCTAAGAGAGATTCATATCTTTTCATCTTTTTGGAATCACTAAGTCTTTCAATTATAACCTCCAAATTATTAGTAGAATTGAGAATCAAACGATTCTCGTTGTTAAATGTGAATAATTATACATTTTTGTCAATTTCATCTTTTTTTGGTTGTTGTGTTGTTGACATTTGCACGAATTACCTTTATAAATTTATCTTAGATGTCAAAACTAAAAAAAGCTCTAGATTATTCTAGAGAGTTGAGTGAACCTCAAAAGCTGGTGCTTGCTGTTTTACTTTCAGTTATTTTGATACTAATAGTTGTTTTTTCATTAACATTTTTGAATAATTTGATTATGGGTTAGTTAATAACTATTCGTAATTGACGCTGAGAAAGATTTTTATGTCTGATCCTACAGTAATTTTGGAAGCTTCGAAGATTTTTATTTATGGTGCTGTGTCGTTTATTTTGGCGATGTGGTGGGCACCTTATCTTATTGATTTGTTAGTTTGGCTAAAGTTCTGGAAAAAATCTTCTCGAGGTATTGATACTACAGGGAAAAAGCTCGAAGTGACTGCTCATTTTTATGAAGAGAATGAGAAAAAACGATTGGTTCCAAGAGCGGGTGGACTTTTGATATGGGTAACAGCAATTGGTATGGCTTTGTTTTTTTGGTTCATACTAAAAATTGATCCAACTAGCAAAAGAGGACAGTTTTTGAATTTTATAAGTAGATCCGAAACTTTTTATTCCAATTGGTACACTTTTTTTGCTAGTATTTTTGGATTTATTGATGATGCTTTGGCTACCCTTGAGACTGGTGGTAATTACAAAGCTGGTGGTCTGAAGTTATCTTATAGGTTGGGTTTGGTTACTGCTTTAAGTATATTGATAGGTTTATGGTTTCATTTGCGACTGGCTATGGATGTTATTGTCTTACCACTTACAAATTTGGATTTGTCAAAAATTACACTTCCTTTTGGTTTGGTGGGTGGCTGGTTGATTGTTCCAATTACTTTGATTGTATTATTGGCATTGTGGGGTAGTTCCATGATTGATGGATTTGATGGGATGAGTGCAGGGGTGTTTATTCCGATCTACCTTTGTTTTGTTGGGATTGCTTTTTCCAAAGGTTATTATGATATAGCAACTTTATTAATGGTGGTGGTTGGTGCTATGGCAGCTTATCTTTGGTTCAATATACCACCAGCTAAGTTTTATATGGGAGATACTGGAACTATGGGATTATTGTTAACGATTGGGGTAGTAGCTTTTTTAATTGATGCTGTTTATGTGCTTCCGGTGGCAGGTTTTATATTAGTTGTTACTGAGGGATCTGTGGTTATTCAATTATTTTCCAAAAAATTTTTCAAACGAAAAGTCTTCAAAGCCGCTCCACTTCATCACCATCTGGAGGCAATTGGATGGTTACGTCATCAGGTGACAATGAGGTATTGGTTGATCTCAATAATGTCATCAGTGGTTGGCCTTGCTCTTGGGCTTTTGGTTGGTTGACATTTTAAGTAGATTTTGGTAGGAATTAGGTTAATGAAATCACTAAAAATAACAACTGATATTATTCTTGGAGATTGTTTGAAAGAGCTTCAAAAAATGCCTAATGATTCGGTGGATCTTATTGTTACATCCCCACCTTATGCAGATCAACGCAAATCAACTTATGGGGGTGTTCAAATTGATGAATATGTGAGTTGGTTTTTGCCAATATCTAAGGAGTTGTTGAGAGTGCTTAGACCAACAGGAACTTTTATTTTGAACATAAAAGAGAAGGTTGTTGCAGGGGAGAGATCTACCTATGTGATCGAGTTAATTATGGCAATGAGAAAGCAGGGATGGTTGTGGACAGAGGAGTTTATTTGGCATAAAAAAAATTGTCATCCAGGAAAATGGCCTAATAGATTTAGAGATAGTTGGGAAAGATTATTACAGTTTAACAAGCACAAACATTTTGCAATGTATCAAGATGAGGTTAAAATCCCAATTGGAGATTGGTCAAAATCACGATTAAAAAATTTAAGTAAAATTGACAAAACTAGAGCTAACTCAAAAGTTGGTAGTGGGTTTGGGAAAAATATATCTAATTGGGTTGGTAAAGAAATGGTATATCCAACTAATGTTCTTCATCTTGCAACAGAGTCAGGAAATAAAAAACATAGCGCAGCCTATCCAGAAAGTATACCCGATTGGTTTATTAAGCTTTTTACTAAGAAAGGTGATTTGGTTCTTGATCCTTTTTTGGGTAGTGGCACGACAAGTGTAGTAGCAAAGTATTTGGATAGAAGCTCAATTGGAATAGAATTGTTGCCTCAATATTACGCTGTGGCTTTGGAAAGAATAAAAAACAATCTGTTAATAAAAAAGTATCTGTAAATATAAAAATATCTGAAAATGAAATAGCCTCTAATCCTTTATTATAAGCAAATTATGAATACGTTGAATAAAGAAAAGCTACACACTTTTATAGCAAAAGAAGTAATTGAAAAATTTAATCATAAACGATTAGAAGCTTTGCGAAGTCTTGATATAATTGATGTTTTGAGGCGGAAAAATCCATACCTTTTTCAAGCTAAATCTCTTAGTACACCTGAGGAAATTGTTAGGGCAATTATTGATGCATTTTTGTCATCACATGAGGAAACAATTTTTGGAGATCTATTGGAAAACTTGAGTGTATATGTTTGTGGTGAGGTTTTTGGTGGTATAAAATTACCTAAAATTCAACAGGGAAACCCTGATATTCTATTTACTAGAGATGACATTATTTATTATGTTGAGATAAAATCTGGACCACATTGGGGTAATAGTAGTCAAATTGCTAAACTAAGACTTACTTTTGAAAGGATACGAAAAGAATTATTAGAAGATAAACAAGATCTTAGTAAATATCGTTTTGTAAATGGTTGTATTTATGGAAAAATAAATAGTGAGCAAGTGGATAATGAAAATAATTTACGAAGCTATGCTAAAATTTGTGGTCAAGCCTTTTGGGATTTGATAAGTGGGAGCAACTCATTTTATCTTGATATTATTGACCCGCTAACCAAAGAAACTGAGAAAAAAGAATATGAATATATTGAAGAATATAATTCAAGTATTATAAAAGCATCGTTGATTTTTTCAGATCATTTTGTTGAAAATAATAAGGTTAATTGGAATAAGATTGTAAAATTAACAAGTGAGAATAAGCAACCTAATTAGTTGTATAAAATTATCTGAATAATAACTTGTGATCAGAGGAGGTTTTTGTTGACATTATTTGAGATTTGTACAAGCTAAAACATGATTAGTAAAATAAAAAACTCCTTAAGGAGTTTTTTATGAAATGAATGTATTTGAATATTTATGCTATATAATAATTTGCAATTGTTATTGTAACAAAAGGAAAAATTTGTAATTTTCTCAAACATCTCCATCCGCTACCCTCGGCGTACACTTGACTAAGTGGGAATAAGTAATTAGCTGAGCAGTTTTGAAATGCTTGATTATAAGACGTTGCAAAAGCTTTTGGAGTTAACAACGACAAACTCATTAAACCTAGGACTAAGAAACAATTTAGAAAACTTATTATTTTTTTCATAGTATTAACATACTCAAAAAAAAACTTATTATATCAACTCAATTATTTTTATGAAGGTATTTATTGATTTATTCCTGCTTTCTCTCAAGAAATTTAGATATAAATTTGGTCAAAATGTAATTGTAATTATTACTATCTCGATTGCCTGTGTTTCATTATTAATTACCCAAATATCAAAGGTAGCATTAGAAAAAATACATCTAGAATTACTGACATAACTTCCAGGTATTTTGCTGTTGAGCGGTTTAGTTCATCAGATAATGATCAGTATAACCAATATCCAAAGCTTGTAGAATCAATTCAGGATAAGGAGATTGAATATAAAGAGCAATTTAATATTTCTAATGTGATTGAGACTAGATATATTGAAGGATTGGTTCCAGTCTTGAAAGAAGATGAAGATCTTACAAATAATTATATAAAATTTTATCCGAATGAATTGATTGATAAGGAGTTAAAAGATAAGTTTGTAATTGATGAGGATGCAAAAACCATCCCAGCTTTAGTTCCGGTAGATTTGCTATTAGGTTTGGATGACAATGAACAACTTAATTCAGCTAAAGAAAAGTATGAAATTGTAAAGAACTTAAAGAATGACTTAAAAGAAAGCAATATTCCATTATTTATATATGATAGCCAAGGAAAACTTATAGATGATAGTATAAAAATAAAAATAATTGGTGTTTCTGATTTTGGCCTAATTTTGCCTATTGATGCTTATGAAGAGTATAATTTTGATTCTCAATATAACAAGATTTCACAATCAATCACAGAATTATATTTGGAATTCGCATCCAAAGAAGATTTAGAAAAAATCACTGTGTTTGGTGATCAAAAAACCAAAGAAAGAATATTTGGTGCATTCAGTGGTAGCAAAATCATTTCCGATTTGTTTCAGTTCTATGCTCAAATAAGTTATGCTCTAGCAATATTTTTTGGGGTTATATCAATCATATTGGTCACTAATTTGCTGATAAAGACTATTTTAGAGAGTAAAAAAGAGATTGCAATTTTGAATTCTGTTGGTGTAAGTGAGTTTTACATAAATATTAATTATTTGATATATTCATTTATAATTTTTACTTTTGGATATTTAATGGCTTTGGTGCTTAGTTATATTTTACTGATCATAGCAAGTTTAACCTTTGGTAATAGATATTTATTATGGGTAATCAATTATGCTACAAAATTTGATACCGAATTACCTAGTTTGGTTTTTGTTAGTTTTCCTTGGGTATTTATTCTTGGCTTTTATATTGTTTTAATTATCCTGAGTACTTTGATAACTATAATATCTTTATTGAAGATCAACTCAAAGAGTTTAATAAGTTCACTAAAAGAAAATTAGATCAATATGATTACTATTAATAGTCTAATAAAAGAATATAATTCTAGGAATAAGAGTGTATTAGCTCTTGATAATGTATCAATCAATATTCCTTCGGGTAGTATTTTTGGGATTATCGGGAAAAGTGGGAGTGGAAAAAGCACCTTATTACAGATTGTTGGAGCAATGGAAAAACCAACATCAGGGTCAATTGTGGTTGATGGGTTTAGTATTGAAAAAATGAATAAAACGAATCTGTCTAAGTTTAGAAGAGAAAAAATTGGGTTTGTATTTCAAAGTTTCTATCTTCAAAATTACTTGAATGTTTATGAAAATGTCGAACTACCAATGATTGGTAAAAACATAAAATCATTTGAAAAAAAAGATAGAGTTCATAAAGTTCTAGAATTGGTTGGTCTAAAAGATAAGATTTATTCCAAAGTCTCTGAGCTAAGTGGAGGTCAACTACAAAGAGTTGCCATTGCTAGAGGTCTAATAAATAATGCTAAAATTTTGTTGATGGATGAACCTACTGGTAATCTTGATTCAGCTACTAGAGATAGCATATTGAAATTGATTCAAAATATTAATAGGAATTTTGGTGCTACAATTGTTGTCGTTACCCATGATAAAGAAGTTTCTAAAATATGTAATGAAACCATTGAGTTAGAAAATGGAAGAGTTGTGAAAAGAACCTAAATTTGAGTTGTTTTGAAATAAACTGATAACCACTTTTCAGTTGACATTTATTGGGATTTGTATGAAATATATTGTATATGAGCAAATATCGACCTGTTATTGGACTAGAGATTCACGTTCAACTCAATACTAGAACCAAATTATTTTGTAGGTGTCTTAACGAATATGCACCTGATGAACCCAACAAGAATATCTGTCCGTTTTGTACTGGTCAACCTGGGGCTTTGCCTTTGCTAAATAAAGAGGCTGTGCGAAAGGCTATTGAATTTGGGGTGGCTGTAGGTGCTACTATTCCAGAAAAAACTCGTTGGGATAGGAAGAATTATTTTTACCCGGATCTGCCAGCTGGTTATCAGATTAGTCAGTACGATAATCCTATAGTAGAGGGTGGATTGATTGAATTCTTTGTGGAAGACAAAGACAATGGAACATTTGAAGCAGGTTCAGTAGAACTCACTCGTGCTCATCTTGAGGCGGATGCTGCTAAACTTCAGCATGTTGGATCCAAAACTTATGTGGATTTTAATCGCTCAGCTGCTCCACTAATTGAGATTGTGACTGAGCCTGTTCTACATTCTTCAGCTCAAGCGATGGCTTTTGTGAACGAACTTCAGTTGTTAGTCCGTCGTCTTGGAATTAGCGATGCTGATATGGAAAAGGGGCAGATGAGATTTGATTGCAACTTGTCACTGCAAAATGAGGATCAGCAAAAGAATGACGAACTGCCACCATATAGAACTGAGACCAAGAATATTAATTCAGTTAGGTCTTTGGGTAGAGCAATTGAGTATGAAATCAAAAGACAAGGCAAAATGTTAGATGAAGGCGAAACTCCCAAGCAAGAAACCCGTGGATGGAAGGATGATCAGAACAAATCAGAGTCTCAACGATCCAAAGAAGACGCGATGGACTATCGATATTTTCCAGAGCCAGATCTCAAAATCTTGGAGATTAGTCGAGAAGAAATTCCACAACTGAATAATCTTCCAGAGCTTCCCTCGACTCAACGCAAAAGATATTTGGAACTTGGTTTGAGCCAGCAAATAGTTAATACATTTGTGGTTCAAGATGAGCTGAGTAGTTTTTTTGATAAAGTTCTGGAGATCAAATCTATTCACTCCAAAGCAAAGGATAAGAATTTGACTTTGTCACTAGCTAATGTTCTCAGTGGAGCTCTATTAGCAGCTAGTTCCAAGAATGAAATAACTATTAACGAGATAATTGATGAGAAGAATTTTTTTGAAATGGTTGAACTTTTTGATGAAGACAAAATCAATAACAAAGGAGTGCAGACAATTATAGATGAGCTGGTTAAAGGTGATCAAAAAGATATTCACAAAATTATTGAGAATAAACAATTGATTCAAGTCAGTGATACCAATGCACTTGGTGAGATTGTAGATCAAGTGATTAAAGAAAACCCTAAGGTGGTTGAGGAGTACAAATCAGGAAAAGTACAAGTGATTGGTTTTTTGATTGGACAATGTATGAAAGCATCCAAAGGCACAGGCAATCCCAAAGTGTTTAAAGTGCTATTGAGTCAAAAACTAAAATAACATTACGGTTGAGGAGTTAATACTTGACTTGTTGAGAATAGTATTTTAGTCTAATCCAATGAGTAATATATTTTTGCTTCCGATGAAAATTCGTCACCTTGATTCGCTTTTTGAGAAAAAGGTTAATGAGTATTTGACCAAAGAAGTTGGGATTACCGCTAGTCAATTTATGATTCTTTTTGGAGTGTTCAAATGTGACGGACTTAGTCAAAAAACAATTGCTTCTCATCTCAAAATTACCGAATCAGCTGTTAGTCGTCAGATTGAGAATATGGTTAAGGTTGGCTACCTTGAGAGGCAAGTCAATCCTGATAACAGACGTGAACATATTCTGGGATTGACGACAAAAGGAAGAAAGGTTTTTATTGAAGCAGAAGAATCTTTACTTGAAATGGAAGAAAAGTTTTTTGCAATACTGAGCAAAGAAGAAACCAAACAATTTCGAAATATTTTAAACAAATTACTACAACAATAGAGGTATGAATAATAGCAACAATAATAGCAACAAAGGTTTTAATTACCGTATTGCCGAGTTTTTTTTGAATAATTCTAGGATTACAATCTTATCTTTTTTGTTGGTTGTTGTGATCGGAGCTATTTCGGTAATTACACTCAAAACCACTGGTTTTCCTAACCCTGAGATTGAGGTTTTGATAGTGAATACAACTTATTCTGGTGCATCAGCCAAGACTGTTGAGAAAGAAGTAACTATTCCAATTGAAGCTATTGTCAAAGATATTGACGGGGTTGAATCGTACAATTCTAATTCATCCAACTCATTCTCTAGTATTGGAGTATCACTTAGAGAAGGGGCTGATTCTACTGAAATCAAATCAACAATTGAAAGTGAAATAAGTAGCCTTAACCTTGATGAAGGGGTTGAAAAAAGTAGAATTTTTGAGCCTAGTATTAGCGGTGCAGATTTTCTTTATTTGGTAAAAGGAGTTAATAAAGAACAGACATATAATCAAGTTCAAACATTGCAAGAAAAAATTGCTGAACTTAACGAGACTTCATTTGTAAAAGAGCAGGTGAAGCTGGAGAGGTTTTTGGAGATTACTTTTGATGAAGAAAAATTAAGCCAAAATGGTATCAGCCAAAGTGAGGTTGAAGAAAAAATAAAATCATTTGGACAAACTATTCCAGTAGTTTCTAATGAGACAATTGATGGCGAGAACAAATCTGTGGTGGTCTCCCTCAAGGAAACTTCAGTAGATGATCTTGAAAATTTGAGTTTTGTAAATGTCACCCAAGAAAATATTCTTCTCAAAGACTTAGTAACAATTAGTGTAGATTATTTGTATGAGAGTCCAGTTGAAGCTATTAATGGAGTGGATATTGGAGGGACCAAAAAACTTCAGGAGGCGTCGGTACTTGAAATAGATGTTAGAGATGGTTTTGATACTGGTGAGTATGAAAAACAATTGCAAGATATTATTGAAGACACTCAAGGAATTGAGCTTGTTGATGATGAGTCTCAAAACCTTGAAAATAAGAATTACACCCTTCCACTTTATTCGGTGAATACTAGTAATGATGAGCAGGTTCAAGAAGTGATTGGAGGTTTGGTCGGGTCTCCTTTGGAAATTGATAATCAGTTGGTTGCTCAAGTTGGTTGGTTGCTGGGTGGTATTCAGTTGGTGTTTTTGGTGATGCTGGCTTTTGTGAGTTGGAGGGCTGCTGTAATTGGAGCACTATCGATTCCACTGTCTCTAGTGTTCTCAACTATTTATCTTTTAATTACAGGGAACGATCTTAACACTTTGGTCTTATTTTCTTTGGTTCTCGTTATCGGTCTGGTTGTTGATCCGGCACTAGTTATTCTAGAAAGTATTCAAAGAAAAGTGGACAGTGGACTTAGAGGAAAAGCAGCAACACTGGCGGCTGTTAAGGATGTTGGTGGTGGACTTTTTTTGGCGACTTTGACTAATGTTATTGTGTTCGCTCCCTTTGGCTTAATTAGTGGAGTTTTGGGTCAGATTTTTAGCTACATTCCTCTCACAATTATTCCGGCAGTGGTTGGGTCTTATGTGGTTCCATTGATCTTTTTGGCTTGGATTGGAGGTGGTTTTTTGCGCAAGGAAAGAGGTATTATAGACGGAGCTAGTGAAGAGGAGAATCTATGGGGTATAGCTAAAGCTCTCAAAAAATTGAACTTATGGTTGCTTCGCGGGAATGGGTTTTTGAGGTTTTTGATTATTACACTTTGTTTGGGTCTTTCAATTGGAGTGAGCGCTTATTATTTTGGAACTAGGCAAGTTAGATCTGTGCAATTCTCAGGTT
This sequence comes from Candidatus Altimarinota bacterium, assembly GCA_012031925.1. Classification (GTDB taxonomy): domain Bacteria; phylum Patescibacteriota; class JACMRA01; order JACMRA01; family JACMRA01; genus JAAUSE01. The sequence continues at coordinate 2,964 of JAAUSE010000018.1, read as the reverse complement.
CGAGTGATAGTAATTATCTAGTACTGAGCGGTGAGTTTTTGGCAACTTCAACTGCTAATCAAAAAGATAAATTATCAACAGATGTACTAGCAAAAGTTCTGGAGAATCAGTATGTAAAAAAAGCTTTTGTTCTTGGTGGCGGATTTTCTTATTATATTGAGCTGGTGGACACTGGTGAGAGAGATTTGGTTGCCAAAGAGGTGGTGGATGAGATTGAAGTAGATCTGAAGCAATACGAAGATGAGTTTTTTGATCTAGTTCTTGGGGTTGAATCCAATGGACCACCTGCTGCTGGTTGGCAAGTAGCTCTGGGGGTCAGTAGTAGTGATAGCAGGTTGATGAGAACCTCTTCCGTGGCTGTTGGGCAGACTTTGCAAAAACTGTGTCAAAGAGAAAATCAAATAAAAATATTGGATGATTGCGGCGGCAAGGATGGAGATATTAAGTTAGTCAGTAAGGTTGATAATGGATTTGTTGGTAAAGAAAGTAGTGTGATTGATATTCAACTGGAACGTGAAAAATTAGCTAAAGAAAATTTGGTGAACCCTGCACTTCCAGTCGGAATAAATGTTGTTGAGGGAGTCAAAAATCTTTTTGAAGCAAAGAATCAAGACGAGTCAACTATTGAACTCAATGGTGAGGAGTTTAATCTCAAATTCTCAAGAACTAATCTTATTGACTCAGTAACTACTCAAGATATTGAGACAACTGAGCTTGGAAGTTTAGCTGCTCCAGCCTCAACACCAGTTCAGCTTAGTGAAGTGGCAACTATCAAAGAAGATATTCCTCAATCAACAATTAATAGAGTGAATGGTGAGGTGATTAATGTTGTTCAAGCTAGACTTGTTGAAGATTGGTCAGATGAAGCAACAGCTGGTCAAGCAATTGCAGCAGTGGTAGATTACTACGCTGAGAATGACTATCAAAGAACAGATATGCTTGGTCTGGAAGATGGAGCGATTGAGGCTTACAGTGAAGGAAGTAGTGAAGGTTTTGCTAAATCATTCCAAGAATTGATTGTGGCACTTCTTCTAGCTATTATACTTACTTATTTTGTCTTAGCAGTATTCTTTGGTTCACTGACAATGCCGCTGGTAGTGCTTTACACAATCCCATTAACTTTCATTGGAATATTTCCAGCAATTGCATATCTTAGTCTCGGTGAGTTTGGGTTCTTGGAGATTATTGGTATGATCATTCTGGTTGGAATTGTAGAAAATGTGGCCATCTTCTTGGTTGATTCAGCGAGGCAATATATGAGAGAAGGAATGGAGGAAAAAGAAGCGATTGCCTTAGCTTCAGCTATTAGAATGCGTCCAGTGATTCTTACTAATCTAACTGCAACGGCATCACTGGCACCGCTTGCTTTGTTCTCAGAATTCTATAGGTCACTATCTTTAGTTATCATCTTTGGACTGTTAACTTCAGGATTGATTTCTTTGATAACCACACCGATCTTATTCATCTTCTTCCACTGGCTTTCCAAATCTTACAGGGAAATGCATTGGATCAATAGAGTTTTATTCTTCCCATTATTCCCATTTTATATAATCTACCTTGGATTCAAAGGCAGGTACAAGGTTGTAAAAGTTTCTTCATCAAGAGGTGTTAACCTGTATGAGAATTAGTTGAGATTAGGAAAGAGGTCTTTCTCTTTCGTTGTTGGTGGTTTCATTATTTTCTCTAGAAAAGTTTTGTATATTATTGGCTAATTTTTCATGTTGTAGCTTGGCCAAATTATATTCTTTTTTTCGATTGAGAATTTGAGTGTTTTCGGAATTGGCAGCAAAACCTCTTTGCTCTTTGTAGCTTGAGAGTTGGCTGAAGAAAAATTCACTATTAGCTGAATCTTGTATAATATTTTGATCAATTGAGGTTTCCAGAATATCAGGGTGAGAATTGTGTTTGCCAACAATCTCGTCTAACATGAATTTGAAAAGTGCTCTGGGATTCTCAGAATTAGTGGTGACTTCAAGCTCTTTGAATGTTAATGAGTATTTGCTATCAAAAATTTTATTAATAGCTACTTTGCGATAACCTTGGTAAGTCTCAGAATAAAGAAGATGCTGAGGTAGATGTTTGGAAATTTGAAAATTACTATTGGTTGCAACCTCTTTGTGTCTATTATATGACTGTTGGAGGTGTTTAAAAATGTCGGAGCCTACCTGCCCTTTGAAGTACCAAGTTTTGAGGCCAACAAAATCTGACTCCAGTATTGAGAATGAAGTAATATCATTGAATCTATCGTAATTGATGATTGGTTTATTAAGAGTGTATCCTAGAAGCTTCACTTGAAAATGATTTAATATCATGATATAATAGCACAAAAAAAGTTAAAAGTCAAGAGAAGATTGAATTAGCTCTATTAACAATTTTGTTTGTTGACAAAGTTTTTGAATTTTGTAATTATTTATTAAAATTTGTATTATGATTAGTAAAAGTAAATCGTTTGTTCAAGAATTTATGGCTTTTGTTAAGGGTTTTGGTGTTATTGGCTTAGCTCTTGGTGTAGTTATTGGTGGAGCTGCCAATACAATTGTCAAAAGTTTAGTAGATAATATCATTCAACCATTACTTGGATATATTGGTGGTCTTGATAGCCTTAGTGAATGGACTTTGGGCAAATTGTATGTGGGAGCATTTGTAGGCGATCTTATAGAGTTTTTGGTTTTGCTGTTTGTCGTATATATGGCTGTTAAGATTATAATTAGCAGGTTCTTGACTAAAAAAGAAAGGGAAACTCTTGGAATTTAAATCTCTCCGGGTATATTCCCCGCTGCTTGCGGCGGATTAACTTTTGTGTCACTGTAAAGGCGTGACTACAAGTAGATATATCCCAAAAGCCATAATAGTAACAGTCCTCATGTATCACTTTGTACTTCCAGCAAAGTATCGTAGAGCGGTATTTTCAGATTCCGTCGATCAGACTTTTAAAGATGTTTGCTTGCAAATAGCTTAAGATAC
>JAAUSE010000017.1 GCA_012031925.1 Candidatus Altimarinota bacterium | reverse complement strand
TTAGACTTGCATATTCTATAGGTGTCATTGTAATCATTTTTTAACTATTGGATGGGGTTTTGTCAATTGACAATTTATTTTATTTTGCAATTCAATTAGATAATAATTGTGATATTATGATTGATTTTAGTCAGATAAAACTAGGCTTGGTTGTCTTATTCAATAAAGAACCTTGTGTGGTAACCAAATGTGATTTTGTAAAAATGAATAGGGGTAAACCTGTCAAACAAACTGTTTTGAAGAATTTAGTTAATGGTAATAATTATAACTATACATACAAATCTGGGGAGAACGTAGAAGAAGCTGATTTGAGAAAAGAAAAAGGTACATTTATGTACGCTAGCAGTGAAGGGCTAACTTTTATGCTATCTAGCACATATGAGACAATTGAAATTCATAAAGAAGTATTAGGAGATAAAGCTGATTATCTCAAAGAAGGTCTTGAAGTGATGATAGTTTTTTTTGATGAAAAAGCAATTAGCATAGATTTACCAATCAAAATTGATTACAAAATAATAAAAACAGATCCAGCAGTCAAAGGTAATAGTGTTAGTAATATAACCAAAGATGCTAAGATTGAGACTGGAAGAGTAGTCAAAGTACCAGCTTTTATTGAAATTGGTGATAGGGTTTTGGTAAACACAGTTGAAGATTCTTACGTGGAAAGATTCAAAAGTTAGATTCTCGATTAGTGAGGATTGGATAAAAAATGCATATAAATTTATCAAAAATCTTGTCCAATTTGACATTAATTATTTAACTCATTTATGTTTTAGGTCTTAGTTGTTAGATATATGCATTTGGGAATAATAATTGATGGACAAAGAGAGTGGGCAGATAGAAATCAAAAATCTCATATTGATGGTTATTTTTTGGGTATGGAAAATTATTTCAATGGATGTTTGATCCAACTAACACAATTAAGGGTGTGACTGTTTTGGATGTTGATAAAGAAGAGCTTTTGACTGAAAATTATTGTAGAAATAATCCAGAATTTGTAGTAAAATTGAATGAGTTTATTGAAATCCAAAGTGAGTTACTGATGGATAATGGTTGGAATGTCAGAATATTAGGGTATTTGAACTCCATAGATAAAAGGATTAGAAAAATTTTAATTGATCTTGAATCATTAAACAAAGCTGAAAATCAAAAATGTTTGCAATTATGTGTTAATTACTCTGGTCGTAATGAGATAATTAGAGCTATGCGGTTACTCAAAAAAGAGGACTGAGTATGACTATGGATAATTTTGAGAACTGTTTGGATTCTAGTGTTGATATAGATTTAATACTAAGAACTGGAGGCTCTTCTCAAATAAAACAATTTTTGATATGGCAATCTGCTGATAGTTACATACAAACCACTAAAACACTATGGCCCGAGGTTGATTACAAAGTATTTGATAATGCTGTGAGTTATTATTTGGAACAAAAAAAGAAGAGTCACAATAGTTTGTAACTCTCTGATTGTTAGTTTATTCCTCGAAAAATCAATTTTGATGAATATTTATCCATTGATTGATTTTGGAGGCACAACTGGTTTTGCGAATCTCTTTGGGAACAAAGGTTTGAATTCCTTGCTTTTTAAGATCTTCTCTGATTTCTAGATGATCTTCAAGAAGGATAAGATTTGAACTTTCTAGTTTTAGAGAGCTTAGGTCTTTTGAAATCCCTTCATAGTTCCTAGTTATAAATGTGGTACCGTACAAAACGATAACAGTATAATCATCAAAAACTCTAAACAATCTACTGTCTACGGTATCAACAATTGTAGATTCAAACCTATAAGCTTTATAAAAAAGTCGACCTGCAGGTGTTTTGTTTTTGTGATTCAAAATTATAAGTTTTGAAACCTTGAGTTGCACTTTTCCTTCAAGTGGTAAAGTAGCAGGACCATCTTGAAAAGAATTTGGATTTTCTCCTTGAAGATATTCCAGTATCTCTTCTTCTGTATTGAAGAAAGTTAGAATTTCTTCAGGTCTAGTAGTTTTGTTTAGCATTTGATCAACCCTACTTATTTAAACGATTTACAGGCCTAATATTACCATAAATAAGTATAATTGTCAAGATAAATTTCAACAAAAATTTCCCTATTATGGAATAAGGAAATTATAGTGTTATAGTCTTTTATCAGAGTTTATATTTTTATCATCTAAACTTTGTTGTGGATAAATGAGATTATAAACTGCTTGCCCACTCGTTAACAAAACACTAAGTGTAAGAAGGGAACAAAAAGCGATAAATGTTCGCCAAAGTTTTCTCTCTCTGACATATTTACTATCCATATTAAACCGAGTTCCAACAAACGTTCGCCCAGTTTGAATGAAAAAACTAATTTTGTCAAATAATGTTCATTTGGTTTATTTTGCAGAATGAATTTGAAGTATTGTCAAATTAGGATTATAGTGTGAAAATAGTTGTTGTACTACAAAAAGTAGCATATAATATGCATATAGGAATAATAATGGATGGGAACCGTCGTTGGGCGATGAAGCATGCAGTTAAATCTATCTTGGGTCACCATAATGGCAAGGAAAATCTCAAAAAAATAATGGATTTATGTCCACGAAAAGGAATTAAAATTTTGACAGTTTATGCTCTCTCTACTGAGAACTTAACTAAAAGGTCTCCCAAAGAGGCTAAGGGTTTATTGAAATTAATTGAAGAGACTATTCGAGATGATTACGGTGAATTTATGAGAAAAAGATATCAAGTCAAAATTCTGGGAAATAAAGATGGCTTGCCTAAGAGTATCATAGAAAGGTTTGATGAGATTGAAAAAGAAAATAACATTAAAAATCCTACAATGCTATTACAGGCTTGTATCAACTATGGTGGTCAAGATGAAATTGTACGATCTGTTAAAAAACTACTTAACAAAGGGCTTGAACTGAGTGTAAAAAACATAGAAGATAATTTGGATTCTAAACTTGTACCTGATTTAATAATTAGAACTGGTGGTGATCAAAGACTTTCTAATTTTTTGTTATGGCAAGCTGCTTATTCTGATTTTTATTTTGTTGATACATTGTGGCCAGATTTTGGTGAGGTCGAGCTTGACAAGGCTTTAGCTCATCTGAAAAAAGTCAATAAAAACTTTGGAAAATAACTACTACTTATTATATATAGGTAGTTTTTTATACCTCTATTTAAATGGCTTTTTTGTTGACATTTTTAGGAGTCTATGGCAATATTGAACCAATTATGTCAAAACTTCCTTTGGAGAAAATTATTAATCGATACAACGAACTAAGCAAAAAAATGGCACAAACTTCTGATACTAAGGAACTTATTGAGTTATCCAAAGAACAGAATAAATTTATGAATCAATATGAAATTGCTCTTAGAATTAGTGATTTAGAGAGGAATATTGAAGAGAATAACCAGCTTATTAAGGAGCTTAGTGAAGACGATATTGAAATGGTTGAACTTACCAAACTTGATAACGAAGAAAAATCTGCAGAGCTTGAACAAAAAGAAAATAAACTGCTTAGTTACCTAACTCCTGAAGATCCCCGCGATGATAGTGATATTTTGCTTGAAATTCGTGCAGGAGCTGGTGGTGATGAAAGCTCACTATTTGCTACAGAGATGATGAAAATGTACTCCACAATGGCAGAAAAGATTGGACTCAAAGTTAAGATAATCAGTGCTAGTGTTAATGGAATTGGTGGTTACAAAGAAGTTGTGGCTGAAATACGAGGTTTTGGTGCTTATAGCTGGTATAAATATGAAAGTGGTGTTCACCGTGTTCAGCGTGTTCCCTCAACTGAGAAACAAGGACGTATTCACACTTCAACTACTTCTGTGGCAATTATGCCTCTTATTGAAGAAAATAGTGATTTCAAGTTAGATCCAGCTGAGGTTGAGACAATTCTATCGACTTCTTCAGGTAAAGGTGGGCAAAGCGTTAATACCACCTACTCGGCTGTCAAAATGGTGCACAAACCAACTGGAATTGAAGCGCAGTCCCAAGATGAACGTAACCAACTGCAGAACAAAGTCAAAGCTATGGCAGTTCTAACTAGCCGTGTGTATGACCACTTTGAACAAATCAGAATGGATAAAGAAAGGCAAGAAAGGCAAGAGCAAGTTGGTAACAATGATAGATCAGAAAAAATTCGCACCTACAACTTCCCCCAAGATAGACTAACGGATCACAGATATTCCCAGAACTGGAATCAATTACCTACAATACTTGCAGGGGGTTTGTTAGATGTAGTTGAAGAAATAAAAAAACTTGAAGCCCAAAAGAATTTAGCTAACTTGAGTAAAGATAATTTTATCTAATTTTTATTTTGACTGAGATGACTAAGAAAAAAACTTTATTGCGATTGATAGTGTTGGGATCTTTATTGAGTTTGGGTCTAGTTTTGCTTCGATTGTATGATGTTTTCATTCAAAACCCTCCTAACCAAGATTATGAAATAATTCATATCAGTGCTTGCTGTAATACCGAATCTATAGATGCTAAAATCTTACCTGTTGAAAAATCTGAGCAACTAGCTGATAAAAACTTACAAGAAAACGTTGATAGAGTTAATTATGAACAGCTCAAAAAAGACATTGAGGTTATACTTTCAGAAGATATTGAAAAATATGGAGTGGTTTTTATTGATCTCTCAAACTTCAAAAGTATTGAAATTAACCCTGATTTGATAAGAACTCCTGGCAGTGTGAGTAAAATTCCTTACGCAATCTTGACTTTGAAGATGGTTGAGCAAAACAAGTTACAATTGGATTCTAATTTGCAGATCAACCCAATTGATAAGGCTTATCCTAGTGATGAACTATGGAGTAGAGCAAATGGAAGCCAAATACCTATTAAAGAATTATTAGAATATTTGATTATTGAAAGTGATAACACAGCTATGACTATTTTGGAAAATAATTTTGGTGGATTAAACGAAACGAATAGGCAATTTGAGGCATTAGGAATTAATGGAATAACTAGAATACCTCATCAAACAACTGCTAAAAATGTAGCTAATATGATGAAGGATATATATAATGGTGAGTTTTTGGAAAGCCAAAATAATGATTATTTGATTAGTTTACTTGGTAGAACGAACCCAAAATACCATGATAGAATTGTGGCGGGACTACCAGAGAACACAAAATTTGCTCACAAGATTGGTCAAATTTTTACTGATGGAGGAGGTCAATCATACAATGATGCAGCAATTGTGTTTGGAGAAAAATCTGATTATATATTGGTAATTTTGAACGAAAATATGCAGGTTGATGAGGCTTCAAAGAAGGCAACGGATATTTCAAAACTTGTCTACGAATATTTTTAATTTAACACTTTTTCATAACAAATCTTTGATTTGGTTGAGTCTTTTTTGGGTTTGATCTTTATACCTACTTTCTACAATAAGCCTAACTTTTGGCTCGGTGTTGCTTTTTCTTAAAGAAAACTTCCAATCTGGGTAAAAAATATTAAGCCCATCAAAGGTGCTTATTGTATCAGCATCACTGAACTCTTCTTTTAGTTTGGTAGTAATTTGCTCAAAATCTATGTTTGGACTAAATTCTAAATTAACAAGGTTACTAAGAAAATATGATTTATTCAAATCTTTTACTAAATCACTTAGTTGAAGGTTTTTGAGTACCATTATTTTTATAATATAAGCTGCTGCTATTACTCCAGAGTCCATAAATCCAAAATCTGCAAAATAATGATGTCCAGAAAATTCTCCACCGTATATAGCATTGTACTGGAGCATTTTTTGTTTGATATTTGTATGTCCTTGAGCAGAGGTTATTGAAACAGCTGCTTGGTTGACGGCTTGTTCAGGGAAACATCGACTACTGGAATGAGAATGGACAATGGCTTTATTATATTTGGATTCTGATTCAAAATCTTCAAGCATATATTTAGCTATTATACTGTTGAGAAAATCCCCGTTAATTATTTTACTATTCTCATCTATAAAAAAAACTCTATCTCCATCACCATCAAAAGCGAACCCACCATCGGCTGACGTTTCTGATATACGAGTTTGAATATCTTTAAGATTGTCAAAATTTTGTGGATCAGGGGAATGATTTGGAAAATTACCATCAACATCCCAGTAAAGTGGAACAAATTCTAGGCTAGGGTAGAGCTGTGGCATAATATTTTGCATGATGTACCCACCCATACCATTTCCACAATCTACTACAAGTTTGAGAGACTTTTGAGACTGGCTTAATGTGTGATCAACTTTTTTAGACTGGGCAATCTGATCAATTTTGCTTGAGAAGAATTCTAATAGTTTTGCCTGCTCAACTTCTTGACTTTGGTAAATTTGAATTTTGTCATTGGAAAAATCAATTATCTCATAATTAGTTATAACGAAGTCGCGTATATATTCTAGACCAGTACCAAGCCCAAGCATTGTTGGAGGTTTTAAGACAACTTTGATTCCATTATCATCTTTTGGGTTGTGACTGGCGGTGATCATCACTCCTGGTGTATTCCAAAGCTGACAAGCTGCGTATAACATATCTGTACTACCGAGTCCTAACTTAACTGGCTGAGCTCCTGAATCAATCAATCCTTGAATCGTTGCATTGTAAAACTCTTTGCTTGTATATCTACCATCGTGAATTACACAAACCTTAAGAGGCATATTTTTGGGTATCAGAATAGTTTTGACAAATCCGATAGCTACTAAATAATAAATTTTGGAATTAATAGTAGGATAGGTTCCCCTGATATCATAAGATTTGAATAAAGATTCAATTTGAGACATACCCTATTTTGTTTGAGTTAGAGAATTGATCAAGTCAAGAGTTAATTATATTGGTTTCGTATAATATATTGGAGTGGGTTTAGGGTAGTCAACTAGATTTGTTGACATTTCATTACAATTAGTTTAATCATTGTTGTGGATATTTGAAAATATAATAAAAGCTTAGACTTGACAAAAAACTGAATAACTTGAATTCTAGAGATTATTAGAAAGTTCAATATAATAACCCCCACCCTATTAAAGGTAAAGAGAACTGTTTATGTTATCTAAAAGTATAAAAAGTGACTACACATCTGGCCGATCTGACTCATATAATTCAATGAATGTGGTCAATTCTAGTAAGTTTTCTCCAGCAGCCAAAATCAAAGTGATTGGTGTTGGAGGAGGAGGTGGTAATGCTGTAAGAAGAATGATTGAGATTGGACTGGAAGGTGTAGAATTTTGGGCAATGAACACTGATTTACAAGTTCTCAAACAGATTCACGCAGATGGTATTATTCAATTGGGGGCTAATATTACTCGTGGTCTTGGAGCTGGAATGAGTGCTGAAGTTGGACGACAAGCTGCTGAAGAGAGTATGGCTGAAATTGAAGCTGCTTTGGCTGGAGCTGATATGGTCTTTATTACTTCTGGAATGGGAGGCGGTACTGGGACTGGAGCTGCACCAGTAGTAGCAGAGGTGGCTAAACGTATGGGAATTTTGACGGTTGGAGTAATAACTAAGCCTTTTGAATTTGAAGGTTCCAAAAGAATGCAGATTGCAGAAGAGGGTATAGATAGGTTAAAGTCTAATGCTGATGCGGTTATAATAGTACCTAACCAAAGACTTCTCCAGATAATAGACAAACGAACTAGTGTTTACGAAGCTTTCAAGATTAGTGATGATATTCTTAGACAAGCTGTGCAAGGCATAAGTGATTTGATTAACTTCCCTGGTGAGATTAATGTTGATTTTGCTGATGTTCGTGCAATTATGAGCAATGCTGGTACTGCCCTAATGGGTATGGGACGAGCCAGTGGTGGGAATGAAGATCGAGCTAGATCAGCTGCTTTAATGGCTATTGATTCTCCTTTGTTGGAGCTTAGTATTGAAGGTGCAAGAGGTGTTTTATTTAACGTTCAAGGAGGCAAGAACTTATCAATGTTTGAAATTGGGGAAGCTGCTGATGTCATTAATAACCACGTTGATCCTGAGGCTAAGATAATTTTTGGTACTTCAATAGATCCTAATTTGCAAGACGAGATAAAAATTACAGTCGTTGCAACTGGCTTCACTAAAGAAAAAGAAGAATATCTTGATGATTTTGGAAATGTTAACGAAATAAACAATCCCTACACTCCACCAAAATTTTCTCAAGAAGAAAGTCTACCTGAAACTCCTGAGGTACAGAGACCTCAAACTTCTATAAAGTCTAGAGAAGATGAACAATTGGAGATTCCTGCTTTTTTGAGGAAAAGATTAGGAAGAGATGATGAGGAATAGTGATTATTAATATCTACCTATATGGTTAGTAAAGATCAACTTATTAAAGAAAGAACTTGGTGGAGCAACCCAGTTGCAAAAATTATAATAACATCTTTGGTAGTTTTGACCGTCTTGATTAGTTTTGGATATATAGTTAATAAAAATTATAACAACAATAGTATGAATAATGTAGTAAAAAAAGAGAATGGATTGGTAATTGAAGACATTGTAGTTGGTACAGGTCAGGAGATTAATACTGGCGATACTGCAAATTTTCATTATGAAGGTTTTTTGATAGATGGTACAAAGTTTGATTCATCAAGAGATAGGGGTGAACCTTTTGAAGTACCTGTGGGATCTGGAATGGTTATCAAAGGATGGGACGAAGGTTTGGTGGGTATGAAAGTTGGAGGTAAACGGAAACTAACAATACCTCCTGAGTTAGCTTATGGTTCAAGAGAGATCCCTGGACTGATTCCAGCTAACTCTATACTTATCTTTGAAGTAGAGGCTGTAAGTGTACAGAACTAAAGTCTGGATTGTACTAAACTCTAAAGTAGTGTAAATTGATTGGATTTTTGTATATTGCTAATTTAATACAAAATCTTCACGCTAACCCTTTTATCAATTTTACTGATGCTATCATATGATATTTGTAATATACAGATACTACAGTAGGTTGTTATACCTTGTTAATAAAAAAGATTTTGGGTGAATTTAATTTGACAAATAATAAAAATACTTACACTCTAATTGTCACAACTATGTTGAGTCCTCGTTTCTGTTTTTGATTGGAAAATGGTCTTTTAGTTGTGTCAGAAGTTGTCTTTTTATTCATAAGGTAGAAAAATGCTTAGATTCAGCCCTGTATATTCTTCTAGCTTAACTACTCCTAATCGGGAGTATCCTAGCAAAGTTTCTCAGGAAATGACTCCAACTGATTCTCCCAAACCCAAATTGCCACAATAGTAATTTTGCTAATGTAGTAAATTTGGAGAATATAATGAAAAAACTTACTGAGAAAGACTTGCATGACTGTTATGCTCAGGAAATTGATGTTTGGTTTTTAAGATTGTCTATACGACCTTTTCCAAAATCTAATCCTTATGCAACTCAAGGTAAGTTTGTTTTAGCTACTCCAATTGGGTTGAGTATTAAATGCCACCCGCCGCCGTTTTAGTAAAAGTTTTAATTTATTGAGGTTTGTATTATACAAATTCAGACCACTCCCTAGACTGATTTGAATTTGAATTGTAAAAATAACCTAAATCGCGCTAAGAATTGTACTTAGCGCGTGTTTTTATTAAATATTAAGTGTTTTGGCTTTGAGTTGATTTGTTAGGGAAAAGATCTAGTATATCTATATTATTATCAGCAAAACTTTTGATAGGTTTGAACCATTCTATGAGATTATTAGCAAGAGCACTTTTAAGATCTGACGGGTGTAGATTGCCTGAGAAATAATCCTCTTTGACTTCTTCGAATGTTGAATACAGTTTGTCTCCACCATAAGCAACTGGTCTAAATACTTGAAGCTGTCTATTTGCAGGAAAGACCATCATCTCAAGCCAATTGAGCATTGGATTATATTGTTGAACTTTTTTAATCTCATCCATAGTCCAATGTTTTTCGACCATTGGACAGTAGGCTTTTTTGATTTTTTCTCTATATTATCAGGACTATCATGCACAAAAATACAAGTATCTGGCTTGGATTTTGACATTTTAGCAATCACAATTTCTTCACCTTCACCACTTTCTTTTTTCATTCCAAGTAAAAGTCCATGATGTATCGCAATTGGTTTGATTGGTTTGCCAGCTATTTTTAGAGTATGCTCATAATCCAATTTTGGAGCAGTTTCTCTCATTAAGACATGAACTTTTCGTTGATCCATACCGGAATGAACCAAGTGATTGTTCATAAAAAAACAATCAGCTACTTGCATTGGAGCGTATCTTAGAGTGCCAAAATCTACATCTTCACCTGCAACTTTTCCAGTGATACTAATGGACTTTAGTACTCTTGATAGTGAAAGCTTTTTTGGAAATTACCATCTCATAATTCCAGTAACTCAATTGATTTTTTTTAGACTCATAAAGGTTTTCAGCGAATACAATATCTAACATAGATATATTACAACCTACCACTTTGCAACACTCCAACATTATTGGAGCAAAATATTTTTTTGAAACTTTTCTGATGGTCTCAATTTTCCCATCTAGTTTTTCATTAAGAAACGTGTGATAATCTGCCAAAAAAATTGTACAATGAACTCCGGCATCTTGAAGTTTTTTTATTTTTAGCGCTGACATTATACCAGTACCAATATGTATTTTCCCACTTATTTCAAAACCAATGTAATGTTTAATCAACTCTCCAGAGGAATTAGCTTTTGATATCAATAACTCTAACTCTTCATCTAGTTGATTATTATTGGTTGGAAGAACCTCAACAGTATTAAACAAAATAGCTTCTTTTAGCTTAGCAAGGCTGTATAACATATAGTTTAGTCAAATTATTAATATATTATTGGTCAAATTAATTAAGGTAAAGCCCATAAATCATATTATCAATAAATGTTGAATATTCATTTAGACTAGCAATTTCTTTTGCTGGATTGATGGACTTGATAACGTAATAATTCTCACTAGTAACTCCTGTGTAGTAAATAATATTAGGATCGTTAGAATTACTAATTTTGATTAACTTAAAACCTTTTGGAATCTCTAAATCCTCATCAATCGTGTAACTTGATCCAAGGGATTGCTGAACTTCCCTGGAAAATGAATTGACATTGAGTCTATTATCATATTCAGTAGAATAAACCTCAATTCCACTTATATTTTTATTACCATTTACTTCATTGGAGGCTATAATTTTTGTAACTATGCCTTTTTGATTATTTAAAAAAACAAAATCTACTGATTCTTCTTGGACATTAAAATTTTGGGGAGTGGCTTGATCAACAACTACACTAAAAGTTTGTCCAGAGATAATACTTTCTAGCCTTCCTGGTTCTTGAATAAATTCTTTTTGAGGTTCGTTAGTAGCCGGCGAGCTACTTGAGTTGGTAAACTTTACTCTAAAGGAATAAAAACTCAAGCCAATTAAAAGAATAATAAGAAATATAATTACCAAATACAAGTTGAGATTTTTGAATCTTTTTTTGCTTGATTTGGACGATCTTTGTAGATTTTTTTGAGCTTTTTCTACAATTTTGTCAAAACCTTCGTCTTTTTTTATTACCTCTTCAAAATCAAAAAATCCTTTTGGCATAATTCAAATATGTCTTTTATTGAAGGTGAAAATAAAAGAAATGTCAAGCTATGTAAGCTTGTGTCACATATTCCATTACCATTCTATGAATACTAAAATAACTAGCGTTGATGGCTATGCAATGTTTTTGAATGTTGGCCCACTTTTCTTTGTCATGATAAAAAATCGGTAAAATTTTTTGCTCTAATTTGGTATAAAGAGATTCCAAATCTTTTTCTGTACATTTCTCATCGTTATCGCATCCGTGGCCTATAGCCCATCCAGTCAAGTCCTCAACATGCCCTTCGAGCCACCACCCATCCAAAATTGAAAAATTGGGAACTCCATTGAGACTTGCTTTCATACCACTTGTTCCTGAAGCCTCCATTGGAGCAACTGGGTTGTTTAACCAGATGTCAACTCCAGATACTAAAAGTTTGCTCAACTTCATATAATAATTTGGTAGATAGATTATTTTAATATTACTACTTATTTTGGAATTAAGTTCGTTGATTTGTTTTATGATTATTTTTCCTTGTTCATCCGCTGGGTGAGCTTTGCCAGCAAAAACAAACTGGAGTTTACCAACGTTTTTGGCAATCTCTTCTAACCTAGGCAAATCTGTAAAAATAAGATTATGCCTTTTGTATGTTGCAGCTCTCCTAGCAAAACCTATAGTTATAATATCTTTTTCAAAATAATTTTTAGGGTTATCAAGGTGTGAGTTGATTACTTTTAGTAGCTCAGATTTGGCCATTTTGTGAGCCTCGAAAACTTCTTTGGAAGGAATTTGAATTGCATGACGAAGGTCAAGTGCTGATTGTCGCCAAGTTGGAATATACTCATCGAATAGGTTTTGGATATGGGCACTTACCCAAGTAGCCGTATGTACTCCATTAGTGACTCCATCAATTTTGTATCCTGGATACATTTTGCGACTAATTTCTTTATGTTTGTTAGCTACACCATTGGCGTAATTGCTGTTTTTTAGACACAAAAGAGCCATATTCAAAACATTATTTTCAAAAAGTTCC
Source organism: Candidatus Altimarinota bacterium (assembly GCA_012031925.1). Taxonomy (GTDB): domain Bacteria; phylum Patescibacteriota; class JACMRA01; order JACMRA01; family JACMRA01; genus JAAUSE01. The sequence continues at coordinate 12,111 of JAAUSE010000017.1, read as the reverse complement.
TGTGGTAATAATTGATAATATTTGGTATCCAGAACATTTTTCAGTTGATCTAAAGAATATCTTTCGTGACCTAAAGAAATAGGTGTGTGGGTTGTAAAGACTAGGTGTTTTTTGACAAACCCTTGTCCTAGTTTATCTTGTAGGGCTAGGATTGCCAGTGAAGCGTGAGTTTCGTTGAGGTGATAATTATCAAAAGTTGAATACCCCATTGCCTCTAAGATTTTTACTCCACCAATTCCTAGTACCACTTCTTGATTGAGAAGAATTTGTTTATCTTTGGGGTAAAGATGATGACTAATGTAAGTGTCAAAAAGATCATTTTCCTTGAGCTCAGTGTCTAAAAAATACAAAGGAACTACATGACCACCTTGGCCTTTGAGTAAATATTCCCAGACTCGAACCTTCACATCTCTACCCTGCACTTTTACAATAACTGACTCTTTTCTTTTGGTTAGATATTTGGAGATATTCCAACAATCCTCTTGCTCAATTTGATTACCTTCAAGATCAATTAATTGTTTAAAAAAACCATGGCGATAAAGCAAAGAAACTCCCACTATTGGTATTCCAAGATCAGCAGCACCTTTGAGTGTGTCACCTGCTAAGATTCCTAACCCACCTGAATATGATGGAATATCTTCATGAAAGCCTATTTCCATACTAAAATAAGCTGTGCTAATTTTACCCACAAGTTTGTTTATCATATCTGTGGATAATACTGAAATAAATGAAAAAATGTCAAAAAACTTGATTTGAACCTGTGCAATTAATACACATAGACATTTATCACCTTTACTTATACATTCACATACTTGACTATTGATTTTAATTTTTAACCATAACTATGGCTATATGTTCAAAAATTAAAACGGTGTACCAAAAACACATTTTTTATTTTTTGTTTTGCAGTATTCAAGCACACTATATATAACTAAAAATGATATTATTTAAGACAGGTTCTTTAAGAATTTAACTCCAAATATTGCTCAATTTCCTTGGTTACAAAATTAATAGCAAAGGAAATAGCCTCAAAAGCCTCTTCACGAGAATTATATGGTGAAAACATTTCGTGAAACTCACCCATTTGACCCTTTAGATCTGCTAGGTAATAATAGTGATCTGTTGTGGTTAATTTGCGGTATGCGTCAAGCCATTCTTTGGCTTTGGGATTATTATCAGAATAAAGTGGTTCAATAATTTTTGTTAATTCAATTAACTTAATGTGGGCTTTTTCTTGAAGATAATTACCCCTCCAGGATACTAATGATTGCTCATCATTGGCGGAAGCTAAATCAAATGGAACGTTGTATTTTTGTTGGTTAGTCGTGTATTTGGGTGCATCATCAATACTAATAAACTCATAATTGTTTAATTCCAAAAACTCCAACCAACTTTCAAATTGATCATAAATACAATTATCTTTGTCAGTATTGTGCTCTCCAAGAGCTTCAAAATCACTGTGAAGCATTGCAAAATCTCGATGATGATTGTTTTGATATTCTTGTAGACTACTTCGATTTTTGTTGAATTTTGTTATATTGAATATTGTGTCTGCAACTTCGTAATGAATTGGGGTTATACTGATTTTTGGATGGATAATTTTTTTGCTATTTAGATCCAAACAAACTTTGATTGTCTCAGAGTTTAGTTTATTTGGAATTTGTATATATGAGTTACCATAAGGATCCTCAAATAACTGATTCTTACTTATATCAGGACTGGACATTGACTGAAAGCCAAGAAGCCTGGCAACCTCAGCTATGTTATTGTTGAACATGTTTTCGGAATTACGAAACATTGTTGGCTCTACTGAAAAATTTTTTTGATTAACTGCCTTTGTTTGTCAATTTGTTGTGCAAGATCTTTTAGTGAGACCATATGTACTAAAGAATGATAGTAATTATCACCTGCTATCCCTACTTGTCCTGTACTAATTAGCTTTTTGAAAATTTCTATTATTTGACTACCCACATCTGGGAAAAGTTGACATTGTTCGAGTAATAATCCAGAAAATGAAAAATTCAGGCGCAAGTTTGGTTTATTTTGAAGAAGCTCTAGAAAAAACTTGGCAGTAGGTATATAAGAGTTCTTGGCAACTCTTTTGAAAATTATTTCGTTGGAAGATTCAATTCCATTTTTGTTGTACCTTCCCTCAAATAATTCAGAGATACTTTTAATTGGATAGAATCTTGGATCCGTGACTCTAAATGGCTGATGAAGAAGAAGCAGAATTGTTGCTTTGGTTGATTTTTCCATACAATAGTATATTTTAGCTAAAAAGAAGATTATGTCAAAATATTTTATAGTACCCATCAAACTTGACAATAACCTATCAATACTGGATATTGTGGTTAAATGAAACCTATTAAAAGCAGCACTACTAGGAAGCGGATTTTGATATTGTCTTGGGAATTATTTCCACTTTTTTTGGGAGGACTTGGTATTTTAGCTAGGGATATTGTCAAAGAACTTGATAGACAAGGAGCAAAGGTGACGGTTTTGCTACCTTATATTCCAAAAGATATTCAAGCTGATGATGGTATAAGTTTGGATAAAAGTGTTAGAAAATACTTGAAGAAAAAACTACCAATCAAAAATTTAGATTTTGATCTTCAGGTATTTGATACATCCAAAAAATCTCAAGCCAAAAGCTGGCCTCAACTTTTTCTTAAAAAAAAAGGAGTTGATAAGATTGCCTTTAAATTATATCCAAACAATACCCCTGCTATTGCCAAAGCTTTTGCATGGTCAGTCTATGATTATATAAAGGAAAATAACTTTGAGTTTGATGCAATAATTGGAATGGATTGGCAAACAATTCCTGCTTGTTTTTTGCTGAAAGAAAAAAAAGTTGCAATTCCTTTCTTTTTTCATATGAATTCAATCGAGATGGATAGATCTCCTAATCTTAATTCTCATACTAATGTTCAAAAATCTATTATTGATCTTGAGAAAAGAGGAATGCAAAATGCCCATAAAAATTTTTTTGTGTATCTTTGGTTACCAAAAAAAGCCTTATGAAACACTGTCAAGTGTCAGCTCAAAAAATTATAGTAGTTAATAACGATATTACTTTTATTCCAGACACAAAGGGTTATAAGGAATTAGATAAAGGTAAGAATATTTTGTTTGTTGGGAGAATATTTCCGCAAAAAGGTCTTGAATTTTTGCTAGACACTGCTCAAAAAGTGATTGGGATTGACCCACAGGTGAAATTTTTGATTGGTGGCGACGGGATAATGATTCCGCAAGTTGTTCAAAGTATTGCTGAAAGAGAATTGGAAAAAAATGTATTATTAACTGGATGGGTCAATAGCAGTGTTAAAAAACAACTCTACAAAAGTGGTGATCTTTTTGTAATGCCAAGCCCTTCTGAACCTTTTGGTCTAACAGCCTTGGAAGCTATCAAGAGCGGTGTTCCAGTAATCTCTTCTAAACATTGTGGGTTTTTGGATGTTGTACCTTCTACCCCAACTTTTGAATATTATGATACACATAAATTTGCCGAAATGATTCTTCATTATATTGATAATAAAAAAATCTTGCAAAATCTTCTCCAGACTCAGCAAAAAGAGCTTTCCAAGCATAAGTGGCCAGATCAAATTGCTAAAATCTTACAACAAATCTAATTCACATGTATGAGAAATTTTGAACGAATTAATCCAGTCACTCTTAGAATAAGTTTATACAAAATCTACCATTTGGCTTCAATTATTGACAGAATTAGTAATTCACAAACTCCTTTTTTGGATATCAAAGAAACAGAAAGGGTTTTTGATAAAATTTCTCAAGAGATATATATTCCTATTTTTCGATTTATTGATTTGTATGATCTCAAAGCTAACCTCATTCTTAGTGGTGAGGTTTTGGATATGATCGCGAAAAAATCCCCTGAACTTCTAAATATTTTTTTGGACTTGGTAAAAAAAAGAAATCTATCTTTGGTTGCTGACGCTTATTATGGTGATAGTTTGACTTGTTTGTATAATAGTAATTTATGGGCTCAGCATATCCAAAAAACCTATAAGATAATTAATAAAATCTTTAAAATAAACCCACAAAGAATATTTTTGCCTCAAATATACAGAAATCTTGAGCTAGAAAGATTGCTTAGTTTTGAAAAAACTCCAAGATTTTTACTTCAAAATAGAGGTAAGAGATTCAAAAAAGAGCAGATTATGCTATCAAACTTGAGGAGATTTGATGGCAATACTGTATCTTGGATTAATGAGGAAAATGATATTGAATTAAATTTTTTCTTTGTGCCAGACGATATGTTTAATGAGGTTAACAGCTTGATTTTTGAAAAAAATTTACCAACTGTCGTAAGAGCTTTTAGTATGGAAATTGGAGTAAAATATTCCAGATTTTTGTTAAACAAAACTAAAAGGGCTACTAAAGAAATGAGGAAAAAAACTAGAATCAACGAAAAATACTCAATGTATTTGTATAACCATCTACAAAGATCTATTCTAAGACTTTGGGGGTACGCTGATTTTTTGATTTCCAGTGAGATAAACAACAGATCAGGTAAATCCCTTGAGTTTGTCAAAGATGTGGCTAAACACTTTGCTGGTTTTGCTGATCCTTTTTATTTGAACTACTTGGATACTAAAATTTTTTTGAATCCCAAAAAAGAAATTACAAGATTCAACTCACCATATGAAGCATATCTAAATATGCAAGCTTGTGTAAAAAATATCGAGATTCTTTTAAAGAATCGGCTTTGACATTTTTTGGAATGTACAGGATACACATTAAACCTTTACATTACACGTCCGCGAAACCTGGCAACATAGGTAACTCTGTTGCCTATTTGATAGGTACAGCAGTGTAATGGTTTAATGTAGTTCGACTTATATTTAACGAGATTGGCCCGTGATTAAGACTATATTACCAATTCTTCAAAACTAACAGCGTCTTTTACAGAATAACTACCAATTGATACTCTCCTAAGCTCTTTTATATATCCACCTACTCCAAGATTTTCACCAAGGTCATTTATGAGACTTCTGATGTAGGTTCCTTTGGAACATTCAATACTAGCTTTATAGATCGGCAAAGAATACTTTTCTCCGTTGTCAAAACTTACAAGTTCTTCTTGTGTTCTCTTTTTTAGATCAAAAGAAAAAACTTCCACTTCCCTACTCTTTAATATAATTTTTTTACCATTTCTTGCTGCTTCATAAGCTCTTTGTCCGTTGACTTTGATTGCAGAAAAAACAGGTGGTGTTTGTTGAATTTTTCCTAAAAAACTCCTGTTGATTGCTTCTTGAATTTGTTTAATACTTATGTCTGTTGGATTTTTGTAATGAACTGGCAACATCTCACTATCATAAGTCGCAGTTTGGCCACCAAGATAAAATTCAACTTCATATTCTTTGCGCATTTCTTGAAAATCATTAATGCTTTTGGTTTTTTTGCCACTACAGACAATCAAAATCCCTGTTGCTAGTGGATCTAATGTTCCTGCATGACCAAATTTACGATACTTAGTTATTTTTTGAAGTTTGCGAATAACATCGAAAGAAGTCCATCCTTTGGGTTTGTCAATCAAAAAAACTTCACCTTCGGGAAAATTATAATTAGACATAATTTTTTGACTATTTACCAAAGAAGAAGTTGTGGTTTGGATCAAATATTAGAACCAGACTATTTTTTCTTTCCAATTCTCATTGCTAAGTGAGCAAAAGCTTTGTTACCTGCAGCAGTTTGATGTACTGAATTACGCTTGGCTACTGCTGAACCTTCACCGTTGTAAGATTCAATAAGAACTTGTTTAAGTTTGTCCGACATTGGTTTACCTTTGACTGATCTGGCAGCATTAACTATCCAAGTTAATGAAAGTCTGAGAGCTCTGGCTTCGTAAGGTTCGATTGGTACCTGATAGTTGGCACCTCCTACCCTAACACTTTTGACTTCAATATTAGGTCTAACATTGCTGACAGCAGTCTCAACAACATCAAGTGGAGCTACTTGCAATTCATCACTAGCTTTTTTGATAGCATTAGTTACAATCTTGGTAGCTACGGTTTTTTTGCCATCCATCATTATTCTGTTAATAAGCCTTGTTACCAAAACACTTCCAAAAATCTTATCTTCTTTAGTTGCTGGTCTTTTTAGTACTCGTTGTCTTCTTGGCATAATTATTCATTTAATAGATACCTTGGTGAACAAAATCAAAGTTGTCAAGTAAAAATCTCCCCTTATCGAGGAGAATATCAAAAACTTCAAATCTGCTCCAAAGGAATATCAATTGGCTGTCTATTTGGTGAAGTGTTGTGTTTTTTCATACTTTCTTGGAACTGTTTTAGTCGGTAGTTACAAAAAAGTTGAATTGAAAACCAGTGTTGAAGATTGAAGATTTTTTGAAATTTTTATCTTTAATTGCTGATAGCTGAGCGCTGATATTTGTTAAAAAACCATCGATACCATATACCTCAATTTCATTGCAAACTTTGGGACCTTCTTGAACAAAAAAAGTTGGTGGCAATATAGTTATACCCTTATTTGTAGCTTCAGTTAAATAGGTTTGATATTTGGACACAAATTGTTCTTTATTGATGGTTAATCTAAAAAAATCTGCATCAAAAAAACTTTTGTTATCAAATCCATTAATAAATGTATTCCAATCATCTTTATGTTGACTACAACTTTGATTGACAGCGTAATTGGCTATGAGGATACTAATGTATGGAGGAGACGGCTTTTGCAGTTTTTTATCCAAGTTGTCCAGAGATTGAGAAAATAAAACTACTAAGTTGTCTTCGTTTGATTGATTGAGCTCTTTTTTGTAGTTATTTATAGACTCACAAAAGCTTTTGGAATGAAGTTTAACTGAGGATTCTTCAATTAGTTTTGGGTCAATTTGATCGAGATTAATTTTTTGATTGATTTTTAGGTAGTTGATGTAATCACAATATCCACCAGCAAAATTCAAACTTTTAAAACTATTATTAGTTTTTGTTGAAGAGCAATCTTTGTAAGAATTTACTTGGGAGTTTTTACAGCCAAATAAAAGAAAAAAAGTGCTCAATAAAATAGTAGTTCTACTTACTAATTTTATTATCATTATTATCTCCTAAGTTTGGGCTTTTCGAGTTTGAAAAATATAATAACTTATGTCAAAAGAATTTCTATATTCATTACACCTCTTATACAGGATACACATTAAACCTTTAAATTACACGTCCGCAAACCTGTCAACTATAGGTAACTCTGTTGCCTATTTGATAGGTACAGCAGTCTAATGTAGTTCGACTATATCTTTAGCCAAAAAATCTCCCCAAGAATTTTGGGAAGAAGCTACTAAATTTGGATAACTGATTCTTGCTTAAGATCAGGAGATAAAAGACTTGGATCTTTGGGATTGATTAAATCTATTTGAGTTTTTATTTGATTGCTTCTATGAGGGCAATAAAAATAAGTGCTCATGACTACTTGAGATTCAAGAATGATAATCTGTATATCATTGTATGATTTGGAGATCATATCTTTGTTGAGCTCTATCGCAAAATTATTAATTCCTTTGGTTTCAATCATAGAACAGCTGGTAGAGCCCATAGATTGTAGTTTTTGTTTGGTCATAGCTTCTAGGCCAATTTCTTTTGTTTTTTGTGAATAAAAAGTGTATAACTTATCAAACTTACCTTGATCAATAGTTCTCAAAAAAGAATTCTTTGAACTATACAACTCTTTTGGATAATATTTCTGGTTGTAATTTTGCCACAATTTGGAATACTTTGTACAAAACGACTTGATAGACAAATCTGATACATAAACACTAATATACGGTGGAGAAGGCCAACTTAAACTTTTGGATAAGGCCTCAATAGATTGGCTAAGACTAATTTCTTGAGATTGGCTTGGGTTATTTTTGGATTGATTAAGGCTAATCTCATTTTGTAGATAATCACAATAAGCAATTGATATTTCTTGAAGACGACCTGAATTAGTTGTATTTTGATCTAATTTGGTAACATCAATACCATCAACCTCTTGAAGTTTGTTTATATATTTAATGTACTCTCGATCAAATAATGACTGAACATTAATGTTTTTTTGATGAGATGTTTTTGTTGATTTTTCATATATGGTATTTTGTTTAGATATACCACAAGAAAATAAACTAAGACTAAGAATACTAGTTAAAATCATCAATAAGTAATATCTCACTTTTTTTCCTCAATTAGTAGCTTTTCTATAGCAATTTTGATTGAAAATGTCAAGACTTCAATTGATTGGAGTTAGGTCTGGCTAGGCATTGACAAAAAAGGATTTTGTTCTTAATCTTAGTTAAGACTAATTTGGGATTGTAGCTCAGCTGGTTTAGAGCGCCGCCCTGTCACGGCGGAGGTCGCGGGTTCGAACCCCGTCAGTCCCGCCATTTTTTTGATCAGATTAGATATATGGACAATCGCTTTGGCGATTATTTTTATTTAATATTTTTTGACTATTTTAACCATTAGAGCCTACTTAATTTGGGCCTCATAATCTAATTGTGTTCTATTAGTTAACTAAACAGAGCTTTTGGTCAAAGTATAGATAGCTAATTCTTTTTCAAAACCTTTATACACACCAAGTAGAGGTCGTTAAATTAGGGCTAGGTATTTTTCAGCGTAGAGTAATAAAAAATCAACTTGATTTCTTTTTACCTCTAAGATTTAGTTATATTTGACGGATCACTGTGTGCTTTGCCAGTGTTAAGGTATTTATCACTAATTTTGGCACCATTTTTGATTACGTGCACGATAGCCATAGCATGTCCACGACCAAGTCCAAAGTCAGTTTTGAGCCAATCAACAATTATTCCAGATTTGGTTTTGGGATCATTAAATCCTTTTTCTTTTGCAATAGTAATAAACTCATTTGGGGTTTTGCCAGTTTTTTCTTGAATGTTGTCTAAGTATGCTTGGAATGACATAAAGCTTTTGTATTTAATTTGGGTAGTAAATGTCAAGCATAATAATTCTTGAAGTAATGGAAGTTATTTATAATTTATATATATTTGGTCATGAAGCTTTGAAATTTAGGCATTAGTAACTAATCAATGTTAACCTTGTAATAGATAAACAAGCGTGTATGATGTTTCATCATTTCAAGAGATTTTGAGTTGTCAATAATTTCTTGACAAGTTTTGTTATTTGAGTTCTATTAATTATAATAGTATTATAATAATTTTTATGTCGTCATTATTACCAACAATATATGCTAATCATATTACTAAAATATTTGGCAAAGACAAAGTTGCTGTTGATGATTTGTCACTAACAGTATATGAAGGTGAAATTTATGCTTTTTTAGGCCCAAATGGAGCTGGAAAATCAACTTTTGTAAAAATGCTGATTACGTTGTTAGAACCAACAAAAGGTGATGGTGAGATTTTGGGAGAAGTATTGTAAAAAAAGATAAGGAAGTACGTTTGTTAATTGGAGTTGCCCTGCAGGAAGCTTCCCTAGATGAAGCTCAAACTGGTATTGAGTTCCTACGAATTCAAGCTGCTTTGTACGGTCTAAGTAGTGCTCAAACTAATCATCGTATTGATGAGCTGACTTCTCTTATTGACATTGGGGAAGCACTTCACAAACCTATCAAAACCTATTCTGGCGGTATGAAGCGTAGACTTGATCTTGCAGCGTCAATTATTCACAGGCCAAGAGTTCTTTTTTTGGATGAGCCAACAACAGGATTAGATCCTATTAGCCGCAACAAAGTCTGGGCCGAAGTGAACAGACTAAATAAGGAGCTTAATATGACAATATTTTTGACGACTCAATACCTTGAAGAAGCTGATCAATTAGCGGACCGGGTTGGAATTATTAGCAACGGAAAACTCATAGTTGAAGGTACCCCAAAAGAATTGAAAGACTCTGTTGGTGAAGACTTAATAGTTGCTACCTTAAAAAACCCTGATGAAACAAAAAAAGCACAAAAAACACTTACTGGTTTTGGTAAAGTCAAAATAGATGAGAATAAAGTAAGAATAGTTACAGGAGATGGTGGTAAAGTAATTGGAAAAATAGCACTAGAATTGGATAAATCAAATATTATTATTGAGTCATTAACTCTTCGCCCAACTACCCTTGATGATGTTTTTCTCAAAGTTACAGGTAATAAACTTCAAGAACAAAACATATAAGCTGTATGAACCATATAAACAAAACAATAATTGATATCAATCCAAAGCCAGCAGGGTTTTTTGCAGATCTTTTTACTATGAGCAAACGGGCAACTACTGCAATGTTGAAAGAACCTGAATATCTTATTCCTTCAATTATTATACCACTATTCTTTTTTTGGGTGAATGTCGGATCTCTAGAAAATGTCGGCCAAGTTATAGGAACTGGAGATTTTAAAGCATTTCAATTGCCAGTAGCTATTGTCCTTGCTGTTACTGGTGTATCCCGAGCTATATCATTAGTCACTGATATTCAGTCAGGATATTTTGACAGACTACTTATTTCGCCAATTAATCGTTGGGCTTTGTTATTGGGACTTATGTCAGCAGATTTTATTTTGGTAATCTCACTCTCTTTTTTAGTAATTTTGATGGGGTTATTACTTGGGATAAATTTTGTTACGGGGTGGTTAGGAATACTAGTCTTTTTATTGTTTTCAGGTTTGTGGGGTCTAGTGTTTACGGGATTCCTTATGCAATTGCTCTAAAAACTGGTAGTTCAGCTGCAGTTGGCACTTCTTTTTTGCTGTTTTTTCCGTTTAGTTTTTTAACTACTGCTTATGTACCAAAAGAGTTTTTGAGTGGCTGGCTAAAAACTGTAGCTGAGTATAATCCAGTTACCTATTTACTTGATGGGCTTAGATCTCTCATAAATGTTGGATGGGATTATCAAAGGCTTTGGTATATGTTTTTTGCAATTGCACTTGTTGGTGTGGTTTCCTTTTCTCTGGCTTTTGGCGCACTTATTGGAAGAGTTCAAAAAAAATAACTACTTGTGTGATCTTGATTTAAGTTGGCTTATAATAAGAAAAACTTACATTGCAAGCTATTGAACCTGTATAATTAAAAATGATATTATTAACTAGACAGGTTCAATCTGATCTGCACTCGCTCAAACACATTCTGGAAAAGATGATCTAAATATGCTATGAACTCATAGCTAAAACAACTAAGAGAAATATCACCCCAGAATTATGTATGATTACAGCCAAAAACTAAAGATTCTTGAACATGTGAACAAACATGGAATAGAATCAGCTATTGATGCTTTTGGAGTTGGCTCTAGTAGTATCTACTCATGGCAAAAACAATTAGAACAAAACCATGGAAATGATATGGTCTTGAGAAACAAATCTACAAGACCTCACAAGCTAAGAACTAGAAACTCTAATTGGGACACAAGAATAGATAAGTTCATTCAAGAAACTAGAATAACTCATCCTGGACTAACCAAAGAAAAGGTTTGGAAGCTACTACAAGACCACAACCAAGAGCTAATTGATACTTACAAATCCTCTATAGGTAAAAGTCCTAAACCAATCTCTAAACTACCCTCTATTAGCACAGTAGGAAGAATCATTATTGGACTCAAGAAAAACAGACAGATTCCAGACTGGTCAAGGAGAGTATCATTTTATGCCAAAACAGAAAAGTTCAAGATAAAGATCAAGAAAAAAGTCAAGAAGAAGAGGCCACTAAAGAAGAAATTCTACAAGTTAGGGGAGAGGATACAGATAGATACTGTAATCATAATCAAACATGGAATCAGCAGATATATTATCAATGCTATTGACGTTCACTCTAGGTTGACATTTTCAATGGCCTACAATTCCCCATCATCTAGTAACTCCAAAGACTTCTTAATCAAAATGAGACAAGTATTCCCTTTCATAGACAAAGAGAGTGAAATACAAAATGACAATGGATCTGAGTTCAAAAAACACTTTCAAGATTACCTAGAAAAAGAAAACATCGAGCAATTCTGGAACTATCCAAAACATCCTAAAATGAATACTTGGGTGGAAAGATTTAATGGCTCTGTACAATACGAATTTATCTACCACAATTTAGACACCCTTTTCTTAAAAGACCTAACTAATTTCAATCGAAAACTTATGCAACACCTTGTATGGTACAACACCAAAAGACCACAC
>JAAUSE010000002.1 GCA_012031925.1 Candidatus Altimarinota bacterium | reverse complement strand
GAAGTGATTAACCCAAATAGTAATAATAGCCAAAAAAGTTGCCAACCCTGTACGAGATTCTCAAAATAACACAATCACATCTGTGGTTCTTACAAAAAACCCTATTCAAAACCACTCAATAGAGCCAAAAATTGAAAAATACATTTTTAATAGAGTTGATAGTTTGTTTACCACTAACACTATCTCCAATTCTCTTGAGAAAGAAGCTAAAGAAGGAGATGTTGATCTCTACTCAAGATTCTTAGGTACTAATTTAACAACCCCACCAAAAATAGTTTCAGAAAAAATTAACCTCAACCAAAAAATTATCCCAACAAACACATACTATAATCTTTATCTAAATATGCAAGTTGGTAACTATTTTATCAACCAATCACTTCGCAAATATGTAATATGTAATTTTTTGAATTACCAACCCTCACCAGCTTACCAAGGAATGATAACTAGCATACCCAAAAATAAAAGAATTATACCAATTCAACTTGATACTGAATTTGAGGCAGACTGTCCGGCAGAAGATAACATCCTAGATAGTGATGTCTATCAAATTACTACTGATGAACAATCACAAACAAAAAAAGTTTTACTAAGAGGAAGTGAGATCAAACTTAGTTTGCTTGGTATACCAGAGTCTGAACCTCTTCTAACAGATATTCAACAATTTTTTCTTTCTATAGGTTTGCCTACTGATGTTATAAAAGATCCCGAAGGTATCGAAAATGCTCTCCGTGACAAATCATATCTAGTTGCTTTCCTACCTATATCTTATATCAGCCAAGATCCTTACCCAATCTTTGGAGCAAATGGGGAAAATCTAAGTAATATTCGAGCCAACAATCGAGTATCTCAAGATATTGAAGATAATCTCCTAAAATACTCACTCTCAGAGCTACAAGACAAAGAAGCTCAAGCTAAAATTATTCAATTTTTTCAATCAGAATATGTTGCCATCAACCTATTTCAAGCTAACTATGAATACAATTACTCTAGCAGAGTAAGAAGTTTGGGTCAAAACTTACCTCTACTTTATACCTTCCCCATTGACACATATACAAATATAAACACCTGGTTCACAGAATCCAAAAGAGAGTTTAAGTAACTTGACATTTTTTTAGATTGTTCACATTTTGAAATTATGAAAAACATTAACTACTCTTACCTGCATTGTTCATCAGAAGATTTTAAAAATGAAATAAGTTTTGATGAAAAACTGTTTGATGAAAGACTAAATGAAGCTTTTGATTTGAATATACAAATAGACAGAATCGAGGTAACATTTACTTCAGAAAAATCTCACGAAACAGGCAAATTTTGCGTTTCAATTGATGTTGTCTCACCTGAAGTAAGTATTGATGTAAAAGAAGAAGGTCAAGACAAGGCCGGTACAACAAGAGCGGCAATTGACAAAACATTAGAACTATTACGCAAACACAAAGCCAAATCCCAAAACCACCATTAAAAAAAATTCACTTGATGCAATATCCAAACCTTACTCATTCAGAAAAATAGCTAGTGACTACTTCATGGTAATAAAGTCAAATCTATCGATTAATGATGGAATTAGTATTATTTTCATTTGATTTACTGCAAACCTTGACTAATTTAGATAATTAAAGCAACAATACTAGCAATGTCAGTCTATTCTAATCAACGCAAAAACCAACGCAATACTTTAATTTTAATTTTTCTTTTTGTAGGATTAGTTAGTGCTGTTTTTTATGTTTTTTCAGCTTATTACAACAACCCAGCTTTTGCTTTTGTTGGTCTTGGAATTTCAGTTATTCAAGCCGCTATTGCTTACTTTACAGGTGATAGGATTGCATTAGCTGTCAGTGGTGGCAAGCAGGTGAATCAAGAACAAGCGCCTCAAATTCATCAAATAGTCGAGAATCTCTCCAAGATTGCTAATATACCAAAACCGAAAATTTATATCTCTTCAGACAAATCCGCCAATGCTTTTGCCACTGGACGCAACCCTGACAATGCAAGTATCTGTCTCAATCAAGGAATTTTAGACATCCTTACTAAGTCAGAGTTAGAGGGAGTAATTGCTCATGAGCTTGCACATATTAAGAATAGAGATATTTTAATAATGACTGTCACAATGGTTCTTAGTTCTGTTATAAGTTTTATTGCAGACTTTGGATTTAGGCTTATGTTTTGGGGTGGTGATAAAAATAGAGATAATGATTCCAATAGCCCAATTATCTTAATTCTTTATATCATTACAATTTTATTAGCTCCATTTGTTTCCATTTTAATCCAACTAAGTATTTCAAGAAGTAGAGAATATCAAGCAGATGCCACAGCAGTGGTTTTTACAAGATACCCACAAGGACTTATTAACGCTTTGCTCAAACTACACCAATCACCAATTCCAACCTCTCATTACTCAACCAGTATGAATCACTTTTATATCTCAGAACCCAAGAAAAAATGGGGCGAAAAAGTCCAGAGTTTATTTTCCACTCACCCACCTGTAAAAGACAGAGTCAAAGCCCTCCAAAGCTTTGCTTAGATTCTGAAGACTTTACTTTTTGTTAGATTACTATTACTATCATTCTTAATGAATAAACAAATCTTTAATTATTTTGTCACTGAGAATTTTTTACCTTTATTTTTTTTATTAAATTACTCATTGCTAGCAATTATATGGCAAATTTTTTCTCTGCCAGCATCATCAATTATACTCGATTTTATTTTCAACCAATTTAACAAGTATGGCCTCATAATCCTTCCTCTATCCTCCTTCATTGAATCAATCTCAATTTTTACAAGCTATTTCCCTGGTTCAACTATTATTGTTTTTTCCTTTCTATCAGCCAATTACAATCTTGGCAAAATAATTCTTTTCTATATATTATTTTCATTAGGGTTCATATTAGGTTATGTTGTTGATTATTTTCTTGGAAGATTTGCCATTAACTATATCCAAAAAAAACTCAATCCAAAAGAAAGATTTCAAAAACAAGAAAGATTTCAAAAGAAATATGGAATTTTGGCACATTTTTTATCATTATCTAGCCCTACCATTGGTGGGTTTTATTCAGTTTTTCTCGGTAATAAAAAACAAAATTTTAGCAAATTTATATTTCAAACAATTATAGGGGTTTTATTTTGGTGTCTAATTTGGTCTAGTATCTCACTTATTTTTGGTCCAATTATTATTAATGATGTCAGCAAACCTAATTCAATTTTTGGTATTTTAATAACTTGGCTTTTAATTTCCATAATACTCAACAATAAAAACCCCACCTCAAAAGGTGGAGATCAGTATGATCCTATAATTTATACAAAAACAAATTAACAAACCCATTCATTTCATCTTTAAAAGAGTCACTTCCAACAAACACATCTTTTCCTGAGTCAAAAAAAAGTCTATAATTATTTTTTTGCAATTCGAGTTTTGAATAACTATAAGGCAAATAAAAGACAACCTCTTTTATTTTTGATAGCCAAATATTTTTATCCAAACCAACAAGAGTAAATTTGATTCGAAAGATTTTTTGATCAATAAGTTCAATAAAAATAAGTGTTTTGGTACAAACACTATTGTAAAATTATTTATCAAACCAGTTTCGATCCTCAAACTATTACTAGAGTCAAAAAAACTATCAAATATACCCAATAATTTCAAAGTTTGTCTTGAAATTTTTGTTATTCTAAAATAGCTTATGCTAATTGCCAAACTATATGGTAAAGCTATTCTATAGTTTTTTTCAAGATCTTCAATTTTTGTAAGTCCAATATCACCATACAAACCAAGTTTCCGATTATCTATATCCTCTTCCAATAAAATGCGTTCGTAACATTCCATTATATTCCTAATAAGTAACCAAGAATCAAACATTCAAGATACCTTCCTATTATTTTTTTGATGTGAAGTATATTTTTCTGTAGTCAAAAAACTATAAAAAAATCCATTGAGTTGATCAATTCTATTTGTTCTGTTTATTAAAACAGCCTCGCCATTTCGAAAATCTAATCTTTGAGCCAAATTATTCCAATCAATAACCTGATTATTCTTATCAAGTTTTGCATAATAATTAATCTGATAAATTTTATTTACCCAAAGTTTTGAACAAATAAAACGAAACTTGAATATAACCATTATATTGGTAATAACACTCACACAACATTTGGTACTCAAACTATAATAAAGCATTCTAGAATTCCTATACTCATTTGGCACAAAAACCTGACCATCTTTGAGAAACTCTATGAGCCCCAATTTCTTAATCTTAGAATACTGGTTATTCATAATTGAATCATAATGGATTTCAAATGCCAAATAAAAATCTCCACTAACAAAAATCTTCTTTGGTTCAATTTTATCACTTTGTGATTTCTTAATGAAAATATCCAAGCTATATTTATCTACAATTTTTGGCAAAAGTATAGAGTTCATCTTCTTCCCTCCAATGAATAAAATTATTCTAAACACATTCATCAACAAATGTCAACTAAACGTACAATGAAGCAAGTCTAACTACAATAAATAACACTATAAAAAAAACTGTAAAACCAACAATTGACTTTTCAATACCTCTTCGAGTAAGATAAATATCTCCACCGCCTCCAAAAGTGCTTGAAAGACCTGCACCTCTATTTTGCATCAAAATAAGAATAATTGACATTACTAGTGAAAACACTTGGATCAATAAAAGAATCTCTGATAAAGGCATAATTAGTTTTGATATTATAACAATAAAGAAGTTTTGGCAAGAGAAAAAGCCAAGCTATTTTCGTATAAACATTAATCTTTTAGATTTAGTAATTTTTATTTTCGTATAATTATTTAATTTTGTTCAAGTAACGACATCAACTATTAGCAAACAATGTTTTTATTTTTTGTATTCAGGGTAATTATTTAAAGCATCACCAACTTCTTGTCTAGCATCTTCTATTCCAAAATAACCTTCAACCACAGACTTCTTATTTTGTAATCTTTTGTAATTAGCAAAAAAGTCAGCTATCTCATCAAGTTTATGTTTTGGAAGATCCTCAAGAGATTTTACATCATCAAAACGAGGATCTTTTGTAGGAACACCAATAATACAATTGTCTTGATCCCCACCATCTACTTTACGAAGAATCCCAATCGCCCTACACTGTATTACTGTCATTGGTGGGACAGGATTTGTTAACAACACAGCTACATCCAAAGCATCACCATCTGCAACTTTGGTACTCGGAATAAAACCATAGTTAAACGGATAAAATTCACTAGAATAAAGAACACGATCAAGAAAAACCGCCCCCGTCTGAGGATCCAATTCATATTTATTCTGTGATCCATAAGGTATCTCTATCACCACGTTGAATTCATCCACAGTTCCTGAAGGTAAAAAATACAAGTTATTCATATTAGCTGTCATATATATGTATTATTTATCAAATTCATCGATATTGTCAACTACTCAGCCAGAGGCAATTATTAGACCTTTTTCCTAATAAATTCGGATTTTGTAAGTGAATATATTTCAAAAAATGTTCACGTTTTAAGTGAACAATGTTAAGCGTTATTTCAATCGGATAGCAAGCATTTTGTGATCATCATCAATAATACCATCAACGATCTTTATTTGCAATGACATATTCGCAATAACTAGATCCACAACCCAACCAACATAAATTTGGAATAGTGGAATCGGAATTTTTTTTATATAAGTCCAGTGTTTGCTGCTGGAAAACAATATCAACCCATAGCTACTTGATATCCTTTTCATAACTTTTAGCTCATATATGTTGAAACTATTAACTCTCGTAATTATAGTCCACACTATCTGGGGAAGAAAGGATAATTCATACCAAAAGGGGTATTTTTTCTCACGCGAGTCTATATATTTTCCATAACAATTAAAATCTCCAATAAAAACAATTTTGTCTTTAATTACTTCTTGAAAGAATTTCCCAATTGAATCTTTTCTCTGCTTGTATGATGTAAAACTATTTCTGTAACAGTTGTAAATAGTAATATTGGATACTAGTACTCCAAGTTGAATATAAAGCGCTGATCGATGTTTGTTTTCTGTCTTATTTGAAAAAGACAATTCATCAAAATACAAGCTAACTTTATCAATATTTGGTTTGGTTAATGTCAGCATCCCGCTAAACTCATTGTCGTATTTTAGTGTTGGAATAAAAATAAAATTAAATCCTTGCAACTCAAAATACTCGAACAGATCGTCATCAAATTCAATATCTTGAAAGCAGAATATATCAGCCTTACATTTTTCTGTTAGGTATAGTAATTTTTGAATTGGATATTTGCCTCTATATGTACAAGCACCACAATTGAGAGATAGTATTTTATCTGCCAAACCATTGCTTTTATTATTATTCTTAATCAAACCAAGTTGACGATTGTTGTGACTAATATATTGACTATCAATATCAACCACTACCTCACCTAGTCTAACTTCGTTGTTCAACAAATTTTTGAATATTTCACCGAGATCAGTATTTTCCAAAATTTCACCTCAATATCTGAGTTATACATAACACATTTTAGAACTTTAATCAAGACAAATTGGTTTTTGCTTCTAATACTAACATTTTGTTTAAGCTGGTATTCAATTAGATACTAACAACTTCAGCCTCAACTGTTTCAATCTCAATTCTAGCAAATTTGAACAGAACCAAAAATTTCCAAAATATCCAAAGAGCTGTTGAAGAAAAAACCATAAACACCCATCTAAGCAACATAAGCACTACAAATAAAACTACTGCTAAGCCTGCAGGAAGTACTTGTGTCCTATCAATCAAAATCCCAGAAGGAATCAAATTAAGTATCTTTGCCAATTCTCCACTAGCACTAGTTTGATCACTTACCGCAAATTCTGCCCAAGAATTCTTATAGTATTGCTTCAAAACTGCTTTTTCTTTTTCTTGATCAAGAATTGTATCCAATTCATAGCCTAAGTCACCATAAAATTCATTTTTATATCTATTTAATCTATTCATCCTTTCTTCCAAGACTACATCTCCACAATTATCAACTCCATTTTCATTCTCACACTTGAGTATTATTTCATCTTGTTCAGTTAACGAAACAACAGCTTGTCCATCAAGATAATTAGCAGCCAAAAACCCACTCAAATTAAGTTCGTTCTTTTCATTCAAAAACCCTTCATTTACAAAAAATCTGTTAATTGGAATGCCTGTACTTTCACCAAGAATCACACCATCAAAAACCGTGCTATTATTAACTACATATTTATCAAAAGCTTCAATCGTTCCAATGTGAGTAATATGGTTAAAAAGACCCAGTGAAATAATCAAAAAAACCACAACCCAAAGGATTTTAGTAGACTCACTTGTAATCTGATTGATTACAAATAACCTACTTCCAAGCTGAATTTTTTCCAATTCTACGTATCCCAAATAAGACAAAAAAATAATCAAAAACACACCAAACAAAGTAACCAAAGTAAACATTTGACCAACAAAACTATTTATTATCAAGAACAAAACCAACTGTCCAATTAGATTGATAAGCAAATAACTCCTATCAGCAAGAATGATAAAAAATATATTAGTAGTAATTATAAAGATAAGAGCCAAACACAAAATCAAAAGTGGATTAGTTGCAAAAGGATAAACACTAATCAAAGTAAGGACTCCAAAAGAAAGTAATGATAAAATTAAAAAACTAATAGATTTTCGAAAAACTCTCTTAATGCCTTTGATATGTTCATGATCCATATTAAATACTGAGCTAAAGGAGTTAGGGTTAGTTCTATCACCAATAATCTTACTCAAAGAAACTATAGAGTTAGGTTTGTTTTTAATATTTGTAGCTGTAGATTTTACCTTGTTGATAGCTCCAGTTAAAAAATTAGAACCTTTAAAATTCTCATCCCCTTTATAAGCTTGTTTTGTAGTATTTTGAGATGATTCTGTTTTGTTATATGAAACCCTATCCCTAACTTGATTGAACTTATTATTACCAAACGTATAAACTCCGCTTAGCTTTTTAGCCAAACTACTCTTGGATTTTTGCTTTTGGCTTTTATCATACAGCCGATTATCACTCTTACTATTCATATAACTTTCCCTCAATAAAATAATGTTTTATCAAACTAATTTAAGTCAAATTTTATCATCAAACCCTAACCTTCTTTGGTATTAGATAATTCCTCACTCTGTTTAATCAAATCTTCTTGAACTTGTTTAGCCTTTTTAAAATCTAACAAAGTCAAATATAATTTTTCATCAACATCAACCCCAAGTACTGTAAACTCTTTAGATTCTCCAATCTTAAGAATTCCATGAATTTGAGATGGATTCTCAATTTTTTCTTCACTCATTTGAGTTATATGACACAATCCTTGAATATCATCATCATTAACAATGATAGCACCATAAGCCACAATCTTCGATACTGTACCTACAAATTTATCACCCTCTTTTGTTTTACTTGCAAAATCTACCCACGGATTTGGAAGTAACTGTTTGATAGAAAGGTTAATCCTATTCTCGTTATCAATCTCAACAATTTTAGCTTTGAATTTTTGACCAAGTTTGTATTCAATTCTTGGATCGTCAACTTTTTTCCAAGCAATCTCAGAGATATGAACCAAGCCTTCAAGGTCTTCGTCAAATCGTACAAATATACCAAAATCAACAGCACCAACAACTGTGCCTTCAATAATATCACCAACTTTATATTTGGAAAGTTTTTCTTTAGCTAACTCATCACTAACTGCTTTTTCAGAAACTATAAGAGTATCCGCATCCTCATTAATACTAATTACTTTTACTTTAAAATTCTGACCCACGTATTTTTTCATTTGATTCAAAAGGCTCTTATCCTCAATACCAGTTTGTTTTACTGCATGCATTGGTGATAATAACGATGCTGGTAAAAAACCATCAACACCCTGAACTCTTACCAAAAACCCACCACGATTAGCATCTCTGATCTTAGCATCAACTGTAATTTCGTTTTCAAAAACATTCTTAACATCTGTCCAAATCTTATCTCTTCCTATAGCTCTAAAGCTAAGTTCAATCATCCCTCTTTCATTATCAAGATCAAGAAGAATTGCCTCTACCTCATCATCCACTTTAATTCCTGATAAATACTCTTCATTGTATAATTCTTTACCTCTTACTACACCCAATCCAACATTAGGTACATCAACAATTACTTCATTTTTGGAAACAAACAAAACTACTCCCTTAATAGTCTCTCCTTCTTGAAATTCTATTGGATCTTTCACGTGAGTCAACAAATCTTTCATTGACGGCTGTGTGTCTTTCATCTTTACGGTCATGCAATATCAACAATTAAGCAGTTATAAATTTTTGTCAAGCAATCTCCATGATATAACTAAAGGCACAGGTCTTGTCTTAATTTACCAGAATAAGTTTGACTAATAGTCTCAATTTTTTTGAGCTTTTACTACGTCCCCACTAAGCTCATACCTCTCACCAGTAAAATCATCAACCCCAACTATAGTAGGGCTATCAAAAACGCTAATACTCTTAAGTGATTGGTTTTCCTGAGCATTCACTTCTATTGTAAAAGTAACTTTTAATGGATCTTTTCCATTACCACTATACTGTTCAACAAAACCAGGTACCCACTCAATTTTACCATTTACAGGGTTATAAGAAATTTTGTTTTTTTGATCATCAGGTACAATTATATTTTTCCAACTACTTGGTGGTAAAGTGGTTATAGCTTCCACCTTAACATCATTAATCTTAGTCTGTCTTGATTTGAGTATCCAAGTAACTTCCACATTTGCTTTGGTTTTGGAAATCTCTTTAGTTATAGGATCTTGAGCGAAGGATAATTCCCCCAAAGCCTTGTACTCTTCACCAGAAAACTGAATAGATTTTATTTCTCTTGATCTAGCTTCAGCCCTAGGACGAAGTGTATAAGCAGTTTGTGGTAAAGAGAGGTTAGCAAAAGCATCAGGCTTAACCCTTATAGAATATTTCAATGTACCTCGTGCTTGTGGAGGCAAAGTCTCAAGTTGTGGAACCCCTCTAGCAGTCCATTGAACTACATTATTATTCAAATCTCCATTTGTACCCCCAACGTATGCCAAAGTTTTGTAATCTAATACATTAGCTTCATCATCAACAAAACCTAATATCTCCAAGCTAGTCAAAGGTCTATTAGATTTGTTTTGGTAGTTAATAACAAAAGTCAAAGTATCTCCAGGTTGATATGTCTTTGAAGCAGTTCTACCCTCAACTTCCGTTGTTAACACCAATGGCTGAGATGTAACTACCACGTCAGTTGTTGTGCTTCTTAGTGATTGATATGTACCATCAGATCCCAAAGTATCTATCTCTACCAAAAAATTTAACTTAACCCCATCCGCACCTTGAACAATTCCCTTTACCTTAAGAGTTTGAGTTCTCAATCTCGGTAAACTACTTATAAACCAAACATTATTACCATCATCAGGAACAGTTTTAACATCAGTTGTATTATCCAAAATCAGTTCCGAGCTAGAATAAGTAAATCCCCCCCTATCAGGATAAGTCATCCTGACTCTTAGATCCTTTAATTCTTTTTCTGACAAATTCTCAAAAACTACTGCAATCTCAGCCTCACTACCATTTTGAACATCTCTTTGGGTTGGTGTCATTGTTACTCCAATTTGAGGAGAAGTGATTCTTGTTCTCTCCGCCTCAATAGGCACTCCAATTCTTGAATTCTCTCTACCAGCTAAAGGAGTTGGTACATAAGTTACTTCGCCACTCATCACAGCTTCTTCATCAATATTTCCTGATAAAGTTCCTTCAAATTGTATAATTGCCTCATTTGTCCCTTCCGCCTGAGCAGAAAGACTTGCTAGTTTATACAAATTACCCGAAGTATCAGCAGGATCAGGATTAATTGCTTTAGTATAGCGAAAAGTTCTATCAAAATTTAATTTTACTTCTACCTGTTGAATTGATACATTATTCTGATTTACTACCCTGACTTTCCATCTAACAGGAGAGCCAGAAGATGCAGTCGTAGGTGCCTCAATAAAAGCCTTAACATCACTAAAAGTTTCTTTTGTACTATTTTGAGAAAGTTGAAAAGCATAAAAACCAAGACTAGAAAGAGCTATAGCTATAACCAGCAGCAAAACCAACCACCACCTTACTATCAAATAATCCGTAAACCTCCTAAAAAATCCAGCTTTTTTGGGTTTGTTTAATTCGTTTGAGTTAACAAGAGAAGGTTGATTTCCCTGTACATTAAAATACTGATTATCAGATACACTTTGTGCAACATTATTATAATAATTTTGTCCAGCTGTTTGATCGTTAGGTATAGAAGTAGTGTTAGCTTTGGCAGTCCAGTTTTGCTGAGCAACATTACCTTGACCTTGATATTGACCCTGATTGTAACTCATTTCAGGGCCGCCATATTGTGGTTCAACAGCCACCCTTGCCACTTTTGGAGCTGTGGTTACATTAGTAGATTGATTTTCCAAATTTACATTTTCCTCAAGATTTTGTTTATTGGCCATATATGTTGATAATTTGTCTTATCATCAATAAATTACCTCAAGCTGTCAATCAAAATAAATTCTTATTACTATACTTTATTATCAAATTCTCATCTATACATATTTGATTTCTTTCAATTATCTCATCTTGGCAAAAAAAACCATTTACCCATCTTACAATACTATACTGCAAAATCGCCTCATTATCTGTTCCATTATCTTTCCATATAGAGTAAACTTCATCATCAGTGTACACAAACAATCTTTTCCAAGGGGAGTAATACTCCATCTCAACATCAGTGGTTTCACCACTATAACCAATCTGACCAACTCGATCCAAATCCCTTAGACTAAAATTATAATCCCAAAGAACTCTTTGATCATCTAGCCAAAACACTGTCTGTCCAAATGAATCTACTTTTTCTACTTTATCTGCCATAACATACCATTTTTGCCTATCAAAATCTGGTACAAACACCAAAACTCCATCTTGCAAAAAAACCAATCCCTGACTCACATTCAGAGCTTTAAAATCTAGATTAAGTTTTGGATTTGTGTGACTATCAAAAACATGATTCAAATACAAATTATCAATATCTACAACAAAGTCATCTGAAGTAACTCCTTCGCGATTCACTTCGTATATATTAGAATTTTTAGACAACCAAATCCTATTTGGCACTACACTTGAGTCTATTCCTTGGTATCCTGAATCAACAAATTTTTTAAGTTTCGTATTTAGGTTATAAGACCAAATTTCCTGCCTAGTGTTAAGAAACACCACCTCTGTTTGGTTTAACAATTCTAAACTCTCAACTTCATAATCAATTTCATTTATAGGTTCTAGGTACCAAACACCTTTCAAATTATACATCAATAATTGTTGATCTTTTTTAAAATAAACACCATTATCAACTCTCTCCCAACGCCCTTTATCTATGGTTTTTTTCTCAATATTTACAACCTTATTAATTTGACTTTCAACCCCACCAAAAGAAAAAGAACTAACAAAATATTCTTGATTTTGCTTTAGAAGGACAAATCCATCAGAAAACAAAGTTATCGCTTTTTGATCATCAAAATTTTCCAAAACCTCTGACTCCAAAGGTAACATAGCCAAAGAGTCAATACTAACTGCTTCGTTTTTCCTTTGTTTTGACCATAATTGAAATTCTTCTTCAACAAAACCTCTAGCCCTAATACTAATATCTACAATTTTGTCACCCAAAACTTTAGCTTCCCCTGGAGTGTCAAAAACTTTTTGATTACTATAAAAAACCTCAGAAGACCTAGGTAAACTTTTTACCTCAACCTTCAAGGTCGGTGTCAACTCCCAATCTTCAAAATTAATATCATAACCTAGTGAAACCAAAATCAACAATGGCGTAAGAGCCACAAAGAAAATAGTATAAGCAAAGAAAAAAAATCTTCTCAATCCAGGCTTCATAAAAAATAATTAATCAGATTATTTCAAAAAAAATCAACCCTGTCAAACCTCTAACAAAATCTTCACTTTGCTTGAAATTCAAAAACTATCCAAGAAACAATCCCAAAATACCATTAAATATCATCAGTTCATATTTATCGAACCATTTCTACAACATAACACCCGCCGGTTGGATAATCTGATCATCAATTTTTAGACCAACACTCACCACTTGTTTGATTATAGCCTTTGAATCATTCTCTCTTGTATCACTCAATATTGTCATAAACTCCGGATCAAATTCATCACCTACCTGCACCTTGATAATTTCTATACCAAGCCCACTTAATTCTTTGAGAACCTGATCAAAACTAACTTCAAGAGTCTTAATAAAACCAATCACCTTCTGATCATCAGTAATTGGCTTATAATTAAAAGAAATCTGCAAGGTATTCAAGAAAGAAAATATACTATCAACAGTTTGTTTTTTTATTCTTTTACGGGTCTGAGCAATATCAAGTTCTTGTTGTTTTTGGTTATTTTGCAATTCCGCAGCCAATCTCAAACTTTTATCTTTCCAATCTTCAATTTCTCTAGTTTTTGATGCTATAGCAACCTCACTAGATGCAATCTGCTGGCTAAGATCTTGAATATGTTTTTCCAAGCCTTTTTGAGCTTGAAAATCCTTTATATTATTAGGTTGCATATTTTTATAAACTAATTTTGTTTTGGTTTTTTTAACCTTCTCAAGAGGTGTTGCTGTAGGTTTTTTCTTTTCACTTTTTTTTGATTTCTTATTGGCCATAATCCTAAACTCTTCAAAAGCTAATGTATATTATACTATATAATAGTGTTTTTGTAAAAAATTTTTAATCCACTTATTCTAAATTAATCTTTGGAAGTATTCACAACAAATATGTAATAAAAAACAAACAAAATTAAAGATATTCTTGTAGCTTCTTAAAAAATTTGTTTTTTAAGAAAATAGAACAACAAACACACTTATAAAATCACTTTACTATCAGCAAAGTGAAACATAAAAAAGTTTATTACGATGTGGAGCGGGTAAAGGGAATCGAACCCTTCTCATCAGGTTGGAAACCTGAGGTAATAACCACTATACAATACCCGCCTCAATTAATGTCATTTCTTTTTACTTAGCGTTACAAAATTTTACTCCATTTCACTAATTTCTCGCGTTCTACAAAACAAACTAGTTATCAGTATACTTTTATTTAAAAGAACTAACACCTAGAAGGTTTTGAAACTTTCGTAAATCGATATAACAATTCACCAAAATTTGTCTCTCGACGATGTAACAAAACCTAGAAGGTTTTGAAACTTTCGTAAATCGATATACTATATCGATATACTGGTCCGGAGTCCAAGATTTGAACTTGGGTAGGGCAAAGCCCGACAGATTTACAGTCTGTTGCCATTGACCACTCGGCCAACTCCGGATACTATGGATTACTCCAGTGTAATATTACTAAATAGATAATAAGAGATTGTCAAGCAAACTGTTGAAAATCTTTTTCATTTTTCAGATATATATATTCTGAGCGAAAATAATTAGACCTCTTTCCTAATACAATATTTACTAAAGATTACCAACTACTTTACCAAATCTACACTATCCAAAGTATCTATATATATATAACCATCAACTTCATAAATATTACCAGAAAGTTTGTAGTTACTCCCTTGCGTAATTGTGGCATATTCTTGCAAAGCTCGAAGTTGCAACACTTCACCAGGAACACAAGCCAAAGCGTTAGGAACTCCACATTCTACTATACTAACAGTTGAATTATACCCATCTGTGCTATCAATGGTAACAATCATCTGGTTATCTTCAAGCTCTGCCTCCGCCGCTTTCTTCTCTTCTTCAGCTTTTTTTAGTTCTTCTTCTTTCTTCTTCTCTTCTTCAGCTTTTTTAGCTCCTCTTCATCTTTATCCTGCTTTTGCTTTTGATCCTTAACAACTTTTTTAGTCTCATCCGACTTATCATCAACCTTACTCGTGCTAAATAATTCTTCTTTTTCTTCTGACTCAGAATCAACATCTTCCTCAACCACACTATAAGTCATAGTTTTGTCCTTAGAATCTTGTTTAAGACTGGTTGGCTGAGAATTATTAAAACTTTCATTGAGAAGATAAATACCACCCAAAATCAAGATAACTGCAAAGATGGCCACTATAATACTAATTTTATTTGACTTATCATTCATAAAATAGATTCAAATTACTACCCAAAATCATAAACAAAATAATATTCAATGTCAAACCTTTATTCTTCGATCTTTTTTTACTTTGAGATCAATCATAGATTTACGAATATATACAATTTCTGATCGAAACTTCAAAACAATTAACCCAACTAACATTAGAAATAAAGCTGCCAGCTGACTAACTCGAATTTCATGTATCTCAATTGATAAAATAGGCCAATGAAAATATTTAGGAAGCTCAATAACCAATGCATCTAACCTAAAAAATTCTACAAAAAACCTAATTATCCCATAACCTAAAGCATAAAAACCAAAAACCAATCCAGCTTTTCTTTTGGTTAATCTACGATAGTTCCATAATAATACCAGTAGCAAAATAAAGTTGGGAATAATCTCATACAAAAACGTTGGATGAAAAAACTTTTGATTCAAATTCTCATAAAAATTAGCACTATCAGGGACATACATTTTCCAAAAGACGCTAGTTGGGCCACCATAGCTTTCGTAATTAAAAAAATTAGCAAATCTACCAATAACTTGACCCAAAAGTAGCGATGGCGTCAAAAAATCCAAAAACTCAAACATATTAAACTTAAACCTCGCAGAATACAACCAAAGATAAATCAATCCCGCCAAAAACATTCCAAAAAATGATAAACCACCTTGATAAATAAACAGTGCCTGTAATTTATCACCACTAAAAGCTTCCCAATTAAATATTACAAAAAACAATCTAGCCCCAATCAAACCAAAAACCACCATTCCTACCAATAATCTGTCAACTATAGTCGAAACAATATAATGTTTTTTTGCCAAATAAAGAGCCAAAAAATATCCACAAAAAACCGCCAAAAGAAGACATACAGAATAAAATCGAATACTCAAAATCCCATTAAAAATAGTATTAGATTGACTAACCTCAGGTTCCCACAATATTAGACTAACTTGTTGATTAACTTTCCAATCACCAGAAAAAACCTTACTAAAAGGATAAAAAGATATACTAGCAAACAACAAACTAATTATTAAAAAAACAACACTTAGTCTTTGATACTCATCAAATCGCAAAAACCCTGTTGATAGGTTTTTAATTTTTATTAAACAAACACTTAAAAAGTTTTTATTTTTTCAGTAATCATATTTAGCCTTATTTTCTTTTGGTTTGAACAACATTAACTTTTCTTCTCGAAGTTATATATTGCTTTCTTGACACCAAATAAATTATTAATATTGACACGAAACCAATACTCCCAAAAGTGATCAAAACACCTGCACCAGTTCTAGAAAGATCATCTATATCAGTAACCGTAGATATTGTTGCACCACCTTGAGCAACCCCACCATTTTCTTCTATTATTTGATCAAAATTCAACCCAAATTGTTCAGCCAGTTGTCTCAATTGATTAATTTCATCTTCACTCAAAGTTTCCCCAGTAGCTAAAGCACCATCTAGTCCTTGCCCATTTTCATCTAACAAAATTGCTTTTTCACCACTCAATTGTGGCTCTTCTTCACCTACGGAAGCATATATAAGGTTAGACCCCAAAACATTTCCTACTGGAATTTTTTCACAAGTAGCTACATCACCTGATTTGCTACATTGACCACCTAAACCAACATTTCCTACAGCCACTTTCAAACCAGCTGATGGCAATGTCTTATTTTCTGGAAAAAGAATATCACAACTAATTGCTGTGTTGATTATTCCAATTTGGCAAGTAAAAGTTAGATCAGCAATATCAGAGCTACTAATAGGGGTTTTTCCTTCTTCACTGAGAACTTGCTCTTCTTTAGCTTTTAAGTCTCTACAATTACCACTACCTTCAATAATTGAATTATCTGGTCTAGCCACTACCACACATATTTGTCTAGCACCATCAATAGCACTTGATTTTGGAATAATGAAAGGTGAAACCCCATAGTGAACTTTGTTAGTGGTGTTAGATTGTTCATTGTCAAAATAAAATTGTGTGTGAATATCACTCTCACCATTTTTAAAACCAGTTAAAGAAAAATAAACCACATAACCATCACCTGAAACACTTTCTACTACATTATCTACACTAGCAACATATCCTGAAATATCTGTAATAGAATTAGCTGAAGAATAATTAACATTTTTAGAAGCACTGATTGGAAATCCCCCATCGTTGATGTTTACAGTACCTCCAGGAACCGTTGACAAAGCTTCTTTACCAATATTTATCACACATTTGCCATTACTAATACCTGTAGCAACATATTCTGTCCCTTCAACATTAGCAATACACTTACCTCCAGGAGCTTGAAGACTACCTCCATCAATTGATTTTATATTACTAACCACCACAGTAAAATTAGAGCCAAAAAGAGGAGAGCCGTTACCACCTGGACCAGCAATCACAGCTTGAGGAGTGGATTTGGTATCCAAAACAAAATTACTCCCCTTAAGATTTGCACTAATTCTCCAACCAATTTTAGCTGGACTAGAACTGTTTGGTAAAATCAATCCACCACTACCCTCAAAAAGATGTTGCCCACCTGGTGGATCGTTCCTAAAAGCTATTTGAATAGTAATTTTACCTCTAACCCCCGGAGAAAGTGCGGCATTTTGACAACCACCAATTGGCCTAGCTACACAATTATTCTGAGGAGCTACTCTAACAAATAACTTATTCCCACTAAAATAACTTGAGGAACTCACAGAAACTTCATTAACCGAGCCTCCCCCAATCAAATTTCCAGCAGGACTTATTGGATAAGAGTCAGTAACTTTTACAACCCTCAACACCTCGCTTGGAAAAGAACCAGAAGAATTACCCAAAGATAATTCAAAATAAGCCTGTTGAGAAACCCCAGTCGTATTCTCATACGAATAAGTATATTCAGCAATTTGGTGTGGAATAATAATTGTATCTTCATATCTCCCAGTTGAACTATTAAAAGCTGCTCTAGAAAAATTAACATTCCTAAAAACAAAAAGAAAAAGTCCACACAAAAATATCACCAAAAAAGCCAAAAATAAAACCACCTGGACCACTTTCGAAGTCGATATATTATTAAAGATCTTTTTTGTGTTTGCCATTGCTTATATATGCCTTAAATTAGTTTGATCTATATCACTTTGTATTATACACAAACTTTGAGATTTAGGCAACTTGTCCAAAATCCAAAAATTTTTAAGAATATCAACATGAACCAAGAACAACCAAGTCAGTACCAACAATCTCAAAAATATCTTTTCCCCACAACTTTTATTTTTCTAATCTTTCTCAATTTATTCTTCTCATCAATTATCAGATACAATCAATATTTTTATATACCCAACAAATTCATCTTCAACCTTCCTTTAAATATATTTTCAATAACTTTGATTGTTCTATTTACTACATATGGTTTTTGGCAGTTCAAGTTTATCAAAACTTACCCAATTATTTCTGGTTTGGTACTTGGTGGTGCTTGGAGTAATTTAATTGAAAGGTATATTTTTGAAAATGTAGCTGACTATCTTCCGTTAATTCTTAGTCACATCAATCTTGCTGATATTCAGGTTTTAATTGGAATAATAGCTATTAATTATCATGTCTGGATAACACCCAAAGCTATAATTAAATAAAAGTTCCCTAATATTCTCAATTAATCCAACAAACTCAAAGAACTAATATTATTATTGTACAAACCAAAACAATTATAATTTATTCTCAACATACACCTTACCCTTGGGCGTAAGTCTTCTTCCATCGCTAGATTTATCAACATAACCAAGATGAATCAAATAAGGCTCAACAACTGTTTCAAGAGTCTCAGCTTCTTCTAACAAAATCCCTGATAAAGTCTTCAACCCAAGTGAGCTATCTTTGAGTGATTTTAGATACAAAATATCAGATTTGGTCAATCCATTTTCGTGTACACCGAGCTCATCCAAAAATTCCAGTGTTGTGGTTTTATCAATCTCTCTAATCTTGTGAACAACCTGAAGATCCTTAAATCTTTTCAAAATATTATTAGCAATCCTAGGAACTCCTCTACATCTTCTCGCCAAAACTATCCTAGCATCTTCAGTCATTTTGATTTTGAGCACATCCAAATTCTTATCAAGAAGTTCCAAAATATCAACTTCATCATACGGCTCCAATTGAAAAAGCGTCGGAAATCTATCTTTGAGAGGTTTGGAAACTTTTCCAAGCTGTGTGGTAGCACCAACAATCATAAAATCATTTAGATCAAATCTTCCCAAACTCACACCCTGACCTTTACCCATAACCAAATCCACAACTTTGTCCTCCATTGCTGAATACATTATCTCTTCCAAGGGTGCTTTGAGTCGATGAATTTCATCAATAAAAAGAATAGTATTTGGCTCCATGTTAATCAAAAGGCTAACCACATCACCTGATTTTTGAAGTGCTGGAGCAGCAATAGTTTTGAGGTGAGCTCCTAGTTCGTTACTAATTAAACTAGCCAAGGTGGTTTTACCAAGCCCCGGTTGACCATAAAACATAATATGTTCGGGCAAAACGGAACGAATGTTAGCCGAATCAATAATCAATTTTAGCTGTCTGACAACTTTTTTTTGACCAATATAAGCATTCATATTCTTAGGTCTCAAGTTATTCTCAAACTCTTTGAGCTGAGCATTTAGATCTGCTAACTCCTCTTGGGCTTTGGATTGAATCTTATTTTTTTGATCGTTTTCCTGAAGATGATTTGATATAATCATTGTACCAATACTTAGCAAATAACCAACAAATGTCAACAATATTCTTTCATCTACTTCTTGACATTTCTTCAAGGTTTATCAATCATCATAGTCATGACAAAACCATACCAAGAAGAAAACTTTCTTACACCTATTTGGAATTTTTTACCTTCGCTCACCAAAACACTATCAATAATTGGATTTGTTATACTGTTTTTTACAACCTTATCTACAGCCTTGGGAAGTTCTGGTTCAACTGGATATGAGTTTGAAAAAGATTTAATCAGAGCAGATAATTACACTGTGGGACCACAAGAATCCAAGGTAAAATTCTTCTATTTTTTGGATCTTCAATGCCCCGCATGTAGAAGCTTTCACCCTACTCTAACTACAATTAAGTCACAATATTCTGATAGAGTTCAATTCATATACAAAAACAACCCTCTCGATTCAATTCATATTTTTGCCAAAGAGGCAGCCAAAGGAGCGCATGCAGCACAAAAACAAGGCAAGTACGTTGAGTTTATTGATGCAGTCTATGAAAGACAAGACGAGCTAGGTAACAGTCTTATGGAAGAAATAGCTCTAGATCTTAGCCTCGACATTAACCAATGGAAATTAGACAAAAGAAATCGAGATATTGAAAAACTAATTGAATTTGATCAAAGAGATCTCAATCAATCCTTTTTCCCAGCAAGTTCTGTAACTGGTGCAACCAAACCAACAGGTGAGCCTTCAGGTACCCCTACAATAGTAATTATGAAAGATGGAGAAGTGGTCGACTGGTGGAGTGGTGGACAATCTCTTGAGCAAGTTACTGCAATCTTAGATAAACATTTAGCAGAATAAATATGACATTAGAAGAAAAATTACTTAGATTACAAGAAATCCAGCAAACCCTAGAACAAAAAAAAGTGACCTTATCAGAGTCAATACCTCTTCTTGAAGAAGCCTACAAAATCAAAGAAGAAGTTGAGAAAGAACTCACCAAAATTGAGAATAAATTAACCACTCTTAGTGAGCAAAATTCCACTACACCTTCTAATACTCAAGATTTATAAAACTCTTTTGAAATCTTCAAAGTCTTGACAAAAATTTAATCTTTGTTCACAAATATACAACTGGTTTTTCAAGGGTTATTGTAACAACTTTTCCCATTCCGAACAGAGTCTTGAAACATAATTCCGCCGAAGATACTGGAATGCAGATTCCGGGGAAAATAGGCCAAAGCCGGTATCAAAAAAAGCTCCCTAAAGGAGTAATTTTTGTTTTTCAAAATATTCTTTGTTAATCTATCTGTCCAAAATTTTTCCAAAACCCCCCAAACTCATCTTTAATAATTTTTTCTCTAATCCTTTTAGTCAAATCCAAATAAAATTCCAAATTATTCAATGTAGCCAATCGAAAAGCAAGTAATTCTTTTGAAATGAATAAATGTCTCAAATAAGCTTTGGAATATGTTCGCAGTTCTTCAAATTTGGAATTCAAATTAATTGGTGAAAAATCTTTTTCATATCTTTTTGTTTTGATCTTGATATTAATATAACCAAAATCACTAACACCCACAAAAAGACTACCATGTCTAGCATTTCTTGTAGGCATTACACAGTCAAACATATCAATCCCACGTGCCACCATCTCCACAATATCTCTTGGAGTACCTACCCCAAGAAGATGTCTGGGTTTTTCTTCCTCAAGAATTTGTGTTTGCTCCAACACCTGCGAATACATTATTTCTTCCGGTTCCCCACCATTAGCCACACCACCAATCGAATAACCTGGTAAACCAAGATCCATTGTCATTTTGGCAGATTCCACACGAAGATCATTGAATTGAGCACCTTGAGGAATTCCAAAAAGATTATTTTGGTGCAAGGATTTTTTTCTAAGTTTTTCAAATTCATCTCTACTCCTTTTGGCCCATTCCCAAGTCCTTTTCATAGCCCTTTTGGCCTCAACTTTACTAACTTCAGCTGGCAAACACTCATCCAAAACCAAAGCAATATCGGAACCAATTATTGTTTGAATCCTCATAGATTCTTCAGGAGACAAGAACCGTCTCTCACCGTTGAGATGTGAACTAAAAGTAACACCTTCATCAGAAAACTTTCTTATTTTGGCTAGAGAAAATGCTTGAAAACCTCCACTATCAGTTAGAATTGGTCTATCCCAATTTGAGAATTTATGAAGACCTCCTGCAGACTCCAAAACATCAAGATCTGGCCGCAACCAAAGATGATAAGTATTCCCAAGAATAATCTGCGAACCCAGCTTCTCAAGTTCTGCCTTATCCAAACTTTTGACTGTCCCTTGAGTCCCAATCGGCATAAAATAGGAGTCTCAACCTTACCATTAGGAAGACTTACCACACCTGCTCTTGCCATTGATTTAGAACATTTTGCATTTATTTCAAAAAGTTTTTCTTTCATCTTCATTCACATAAACAATATTATATAATAATAGAAAAGTCAAAAAAACCACCTATTACAGGTGGTACAAATTTAACAAACATAACCAAGAGTGTTTTCTAGAATGTTTTTTTCTCTTTCAATTATTCTCAGTCTGTTAGATAAATGTATAATTTTGTTGAAGCTATCCTCTGAGCCAACTAAAATTTTCAATTCTTGTCTTATTCTCATCACCTCCATCCCATCATAAGACTGAATATACTCAATTTTGGGTACATCATTTCCTATCAAATAATCTGACAAAACATCAGCAGGGTTATTATAAAGTTTAAGTTTTGTGACTTGAGTGATTTCACAAATCACACTTTCCCATTTTGATAAGTTCACTTTCAAGATTTCTTGATCGTTTTCTACTTTCAAAAAATCATCAGAACTAAGTCCAAATTTTTTACATGTAATATCTTTATTCATCAAAGAAGATGTATATAGCAAAAACAACCAATAATTATCAATTAAAAGAAAGCTAGCGCTTCTGTAAATATCATTAACAAAATCAATATCATTCTCAAAATTAAACATATTAAGATTGTGACTTCTAAGATTGAGTAAATTTATCTGACGAATCAGAATAATTATCAGAATATTTTTATCAACAATATGCAAGCCAAGCTCACCAATCAAAGCAAGTAGCGATTTGAGTCTAAAATTATCGATCCCAAAAGAATTAGTAATTACATCGTAATTTAAAAATTCATCAATATTACCTAACAACCCAAACAATTTATCATTACTTGGAATGTTATATTTATTTATTAAATCAATTATATACTCCTTATCAGAATTTATTTTATTAGTAAGCACTTTTTGCTTATAACTACTCTCCAATGAATTTTCAGAAAAATCCGACATCGTTGTTGGAAATTTTGTCTGATACTCCGACATAATCATGTCACCTTCGAACAGATATTTAGTCATTTCTAGTCCTCCAAATATAATATACTCAATCACAAAATATCAAATATGTCAAATAAAATTCTCTCTAAGCCAACCATCAATACTCCCAGCACCCATACAAATTACAGTTTTGTTTTCCTCTAAGTGTTTGACGATATTTTTTTTGAGACTTTCTCCAAGTTCAGCAATTTCAACTTTAATATTATCCTCAACATTTTCAACTAGTTCTTTTGGTTCAATCACCCTTAACTCTTTACTTTCTCTACTCAAATGTGTTGGCAACCAATAAACTTTACTAGCTCTATCAAAACAATCTTTGTATAATTCTTTCACTTTGTGTTGTCGAACATTTTGATGTGGTTGATAAACAACAATAGCATCTCCATTAATCTCACTAGCCATTTGTAGACTTGCAGCAATTTCAGTTGGATGGTGTGCGTAATCTGAGTATAGACCATTCATAATTTTCTCCATTCTTCTTTTTGAGCCAGGAAAAGTAGACATGCTTTTAATTATTTCTTCTTCAGAAATTCTACAAATCTTTTTCATAGCCTTAACAGCCAAAAAAGCATTGTCACGATTGTGCTTTCCAATCAGCTTGATTTTTTTAGAAATTCGTGTATATTCTTCACTTTTTTGATCAATCACATCAATATTTTGAAATTTATTTAAGGAGTCAATTTTCGTATAATCAGGTTTATAAATACAAGTTAATTGTTTTGTTTTGGCCAAAAAATCAGCAAAAGCTTGGTTATACTCACCTTGATCAAAATACACATCAGGGTGGTCGTAATCAACATTAGTAATCAAACTAATGGCTGGATCGTATTTCAAAAAATTCCTATCAAACTCATCTGCTTCCAATATAAAATACTCACTTCCTTTTTGGTGTTGTGAAGATTGACCAAAAGAAATCTGAGACCCAATTAGATAACTTACAGGGATTTTAAGTTGTTTCATTGCCCATACAATCATTGATGTGGTAGTAGTTTTTCCATGAGTTCCTGCCACAGCAACAAGTTTGAGATTCTTCTCTCTCAAAATAAAATTCAAAAACTCATCTCTTTTTGTAACCCTAATTCCAAGCTCTTTAGCTTTTCTTAATTCCAAATGGTCAAGCTCTACTGCTGCTGTATGAACCAACCAATCAATTCTTGTTTTTTTGTGCAAAACTTCTAAGTATTCTCCATCTTGCAAATAATTGATTTTAACACCTCTCTTCGCAATCTCTTTAGTCCCTAAACTCTCACCCACATCCGAACCTGCAATATCCATATTACAGTCAATAGCCAAACCAGCTAACGGAGAAATACCAGTACCCCCAATCCCTACAAAATATATCATCATATTACTGAATATTTTTTATTATCTCCTCTTGTACTCTTTTCATCTCATCCTCTTGAAAAATCTTTGCTTGAGTATGTAAATCACCTAAATTTGTAATTGGAATAAGATGAATGTGAGCGTGAGACACCTCCAGACCTTCAATTATTAAACCTACCCTTTCGCCCCAATTACATTTGTTAAGAGCTTTAGTTAGTTTTTTACAACAAAAAAAACAGAACTATACAAATCATCATCCATATCCTCAAAGTGATTTATTTCAATTTTTGGCACCACCAACAAATGTCCTTTTTGTTTTGGGTGAATATCTAAAAAGGCAAAGGTATTTTTATCCTCATGTACTTTATAGCTAGGAATTTCACCTGCTATAATTTTACCAAAAATTCCTGACATATTAATCCGATGATTAAAAGTAAGTATCCAATAAATGTCAAGTTTTAGAAAAATTCTGTTTAGAGTTGTTTTCTGTTACTTTGGTCTTACAACGATAGCATACTCAACCGAAATTATTTTTCAGTTTTGTGATGTTTCAAAAAGTAAGCTCTTTCCAAAGGGTACACATACAAAAAATACTTAACAATAATAAAAATAAGAACTAACATCCAAAACACACCGACTAACAACCACATTCTAGCACCCAAAAAACCAACTTCAGCTTGCCTAAGAAACAACCATAACCCACCAAGTAGTCCCATCCACACAAAATTATTTCCCCATACTTCCATCTTGGTGTTCAATGGATTATACTTGTTAAAAAAGTTTTTTGAGAAAAATAAGATTACCCCCAATCCAAACAAAACTCCAAACAAAACAACAAAAAATTGATAATAAATTGTATTCACAGTCAACGGAGAGGTTATTGCTGTTGATCCAGCTACACCTTCAAACCAATACTCCAAATCTACAAAATTAAACCAATTTATCTGATTCATAAATCAAAATTTACTTAGTTTTTAGATAATTCTTAATTGTTTTGACAGCTTTTTCTGTGATTCCAGGAAAATCTTGGATTTCCTTAACTCTTTTCTTTAGCTCTTCAACATTAGAAATATTATTCTTCTCTAAAATGTTTTTTATCCTCTTAGGTAAGTCCAAATCATTTTCAATTTTTGCTTCTACTTCAGAACTCTTTTCTTTGGCATTTATTTGTGGTTCTGAAATTTCAGGAACACCAAAAGCAGATCTGATTTTCACAAAATTATCAATAATTAGATCAAGAGAATAATCAACAACTTTCTGTGCTTCTACAGTTCCATCAGTTTCAAAA
This sequence comes from Candidatus Altimarinota bacterium, assembly GCA_012031925.1. Classification (GTDB taxonomy): domain Bacteria; phylum Patescibacteriota; class JACMRA01; order JACMRA01; family JACMRA01; genus JAAUSE01. The sequence continues at coordinate 45,171 of JAAUSE010000002.1, read as the reverse complement.
TCAATTTCAATCTTATCAAAGTTAGTATTTTCTCCAACACGAACTTTTTCAACTTTCAAAGAAACATTACTTACTGGACTAAACAAAGCATCAACCATCATTTGATTAGGATTAGTATTACTTGAAAAATCAATTTCATCAGCAGAAAGATAACCAATCCCACGTGAAATTTCAATCTCAACTTCAATCTTACCACCCTTATCCAAAGAACAAATATATTCATCTTGATTAACAATCTCAACACGAGCATCTTTAGTAAAATCTCTAGCTGTAACCTCCCCTGGCTTGTCTTTTTTTAGTATCAAAGAGACAGTCTCATCATCTGTAAGAATCTTTGGCTTGATCTGTTTAATGTTTAAAATAACATCCAAAGCGTCTTCAACAACACCTTCAATAGCTTGATATTCGTGTGTAAGATCATTCACCCTAATCTTGGTAATAGCGTAACCAGGAATACTTGAAAGCATTATTCTACGTATAGAATTTCCCAAAGTATAGCCAAAACCTGGTAACAAAGGCTGAATAAGCAAAGTTGCTCTACTTTCTGAGTGATTAATTAATGAAGATTTGATTGGTACTTGTGTTAGATGAAAATTGTCGAGCATATCACTTTTATTAAATTATTATTTTGTTAATTAATTTGTATTTGAATGTTATAAAAAGTTTAAAACCGGTAACTTAGTTAAATACTATGGCTATTCATGGCTAATCAAAACTAGATTGCTAAAACATAACTAAAATAGAATTTTCCTAGCGTGGTGGGTGTGAGAGGACTCGAACCTCTGACCTCTTCATTATCAGTGAAGTGCTCTAACCAGCTGAGCTACACACCCAAATCTGACGAACTTTTATTACATCAGATTTTTAACGTAATACTATTTTATATAATAGCTTTTACACCTTTTGTCAAATAAAGACTATCACTCTCTTCGAATTTAAGTTTATTCTTTAGTTCGCCAGTCTTGATAATTCTTACTTTTTTAATTTTTGAAGAAATTAAACTTTTCTCTCTTAAAGTAATAATATTAACCACATTATTTTTAGAATAGACTTTATCCAATGCAGAAAGTGTCAATGTAACACTATTCTTTTTATCATAGTTATTAAACCCTCTAAGTTTTGGAAGTCTTCTAACTAATGGTGTCTGATTTCCTTCAAATCCAATTCTGACATGACCTCTTTTAGTCTGACCTTTGTGACCTTTTCCAGCATTTTTCCCTCTGTTAGAACCCTCACCTCTACCAACTCTTTTTTTGGTCTTGGTAATTTTTTCATATTATTTGTACTAAACATACGATTTTATTAATTCAAATTTATTCAGTTTTTTCCTTACTCCCAGTCTCAGTAGATTTACCACCTTCAGGATTTGTATTCTCTCCACTTTCTTCAGTATCTCTAACTATCTCTTCTCCATTCTCATCAACAAGAGTTTCCCCTTCATCGCTTGCGAAATCTTCTTCAGTGGATTGAGCCACCAAAACAGCAATAGTCGAGGCCATATCAGAAACAATCTCATACAAATCATTTTTTGGCAGACTCTCAACAGTAATTGAATCACCAATATCCTCCAAACTCTCAACGTTAATTTCGATTTCTGAAGGAATATCATCAGGCAAAGCCTCAACCTCAATCTCTTCAAAATTAGTAACTAACACAGCACCTTTTTCTTTGACTCCAATTGGTTCTCCTACAAAAACAAGAGGTACTTGAGTTTGAATTTTTTGTTTGAGATCAACAGCCAAAAAATCAATATGTCTAGCTTCGTTAAAAACTGGATCTATATCAATACTATGTATAATTACTGGTGTAGATTTTTGATCAATAGTAAGATCAATAACATTAGTCTTTCCAGATTCTTTGTAAGTTTTATAAAACATACTTGTAGGTAATTGAATCATCAGACTCTCTTGATCTTTACCATAAACAACAGCAGGAAGTATTCCATCCCTACGAAGTTTCCTACATTGATTTCCACTAATCTCTCTTTTTTTACTTCTAATTTTATATGAGCCATATTATATATATTATTATGCTAAATGAAAAACTACAAATCTAGAAACAACTATTTTTTCACCAGTTGTTTGAACAACACTTGCAATATGATCTTCAACAGATTTTGATGAATCTTTCAAAAAAGGTTGTGACAATAAGCTAAACTCCCCTTCAATTTTTGATTTTTTACCCTTTAATATCATATCAATCTTATCTTCAGGCTTACCCTCATTGACTAGTTGTTCACGAGCAATTTCTAATTCTTTATTTATAAAATCTTGATCAACTTGATCTCTAGACACAAATTTTGGGTTAAAAGCTGTAATATGCAAAGCCAAATCCATACCCAACTCTTTAAAAATATCTGATCTAGATACAAAATCTGTCTCACATTTTAACTCTATCATAGCACCTATTCTATTATCATGAGTATAAGCAAATACTCCTCCTTGATTTGTGGATCTATCCTGCCTAGATTTTTGTTTTAGAATACCTTGTTTTCTCAAATGATCTATAATTTTTTGCTCATCTGAACCAATTTCTTCAACTGCCTTCTTAATATCCTTAAGAGGTAGGCCAGTCTGGCTTCTTATACTTTTAATTAATTCTAAAGACATAATAAATTTTAGTTTGGTTTTTATTTGGCATATTGTTTGAGAGCTTCAAATACAGCCTGAACTCCAGAAACTTTGTTGTTACTTCCAATGATCTTAGTATAACAGTTTTTCAAACCAGCTAATTCAAGTACCGGTCGCACAAATCCACCTGAAATCAAACCAGTTCCAGAATTTGCAGGCTTCAACATAACAGAGGTTGCTTTGTACTTAACCAGCGATAAGAACTCAAATGTCCCATTCTCATTTATCTTTAGATCAATAAGATTATTCTTAGCCTGTCTAGTGGCTTTTGCAACAGACTCCTGAAAGTCCATACCTTTTTTCAAACCATACCCAACTTTTCCTTTTTTATCTCCAACTACTACAAGTGCAGCAAATCTCATTCTCTTACCACCCTTCACAACTCTAGTAACCCTCTTAACCTGAATTACTTGGCTATCAAAATCATCTTTTTCTTCAGGTTTGTTTCTTCGGTTATTATTTCTCCCACCTCTTCTACCAAATCTACCACCTTTATTATCTTTTGCAAATTTTCCAAAACCACCTTCTCTTCTACCACCTCCAAAATTTCTAGAACCACCTCTTCTATTATCCCCAGAATTATTACTAAAAGGTTTTTTTTCTTGGCTTGAGCTCTTAAAACTTTCTTTTATTTTGGAAGTTGATTGATTTGTTTCTTCCACAGTATTTTTTTTAATTTGTTCTTCTGACATAAATATAATTAATCTATTAGATATTAACATTATTTTCTCTTATGGATTCAGCAAGAGCCTTGACCCTACCATGGTACAAATATCCATTTCTATCAAAAAGAACTTTGGTGATTTTCTTTTTTTTAATAATATCAGCCATTTTAAGACCAACCTTGGTAGATCTTTCAATTTTTGTTCCTTTTTCTTGGTAAGAATTAGCTGTTGCAAGGGTTTTTTTAGTCTTAGGTTCAATTAGCTGAGCAACAATATTTTTATTTGAACGGTACACAACAACCACATGCTGGTCATAATCTAATTTCTTTTTTGATCTATTCTTTTTTATTAATCTAGTTGACATATTGAGATTATTTTGCTTTCTTTCCAACTTTCTTCCTATAATATCTACCTGGGAATTTAAATCCTTTATGCTTGTACGGATCCGCAGGTTTCATATTGTGGACACTAGTAAAAAAATCGCCAATTAATTGTTTATCTATACATTCACCTTCTAAAACATTTTTATTAAGTTTTAGCTTAATTGCTCCTGGAACTTCAACAGTTATTGGATGAGAATAACCAATGTTCAAAACCAGGTTAGCACCTGATAAAGCCATCTTATAACCAACCCCATTAAGCTCAATTTCTTTCTTAAATGGCTGACTAACTCCTGCAATGGCGTTTTGAATCAATGAGCGAGTTGTCCCCCACATTGATCTTTGAAATTTTGTATTCTCATCATCTACCTTGACAGTAATTTTGTCTGAATCTATTGCTAAAGAAACAAAGTCCAAAACACCAACCTTAAGCTCTCCCAAAGCACCTTTTACAGTAACAATATTATTAGACTTGTCAAAATCTACAATCACTCCACTTGGTATCATAATCTCCTTTTTCCCAACTCTAGACATATCCTATATATAATAATCTAATTTTGCTTTGTTTGTCAAGTAATATTCTTTAAAAAATAGTAAAAAGTAGTTCACCACCTAATTTTTTTTCCTTCGCTTCTATATTTGTTTTTACTCCTTTAGATGTAGTCAATATATTATAACCCATACCATTAATTATTTTAGGAAATTCTTTATATGAAAAATATTGCCTATGCCCTGGTTTGGAGTATCTTTTTATACTACTAATTCCATTAAGCTTTATTTGCAATGTAAGAGTCCTTTCTTGTTCTTCAAAACCCTCCAAATAACCCAAAGTAACAAGTTTTTTACTAACTTCAATCACCAAGTTGTTTTTCAAAACCACCACATTCTCATTGCCTACCATAACAGCATTGTTAATTCTTGCAACGAAATCACTCATCAAATCTTGTAACGACATATTATTCAATTTTATTAATTACTACTCTTAAAAAATCCATTCAAAAGACCATCATTTGCAGCCTCTCTTGTGCAAATCCTACACATATCAAAATACCTTAAGTAGCCTCCTTTACGACCACAAACCTTGCATCTTCTAACTAATCTTGTAGAATATTTAGGAGTTTTTAATGCTTTTACTATTAATGCTTTTCTAGCCATATTTAATTATTTTTTGAAAGGAAAATTAAGTTTTTGTAGAAGTTTTTTATTCTCTTCACGACCTTGATTAAAAACCAAGTTGATTTGCATACCAAAATTGATACCAGTATCAAATCCAATCAGTGGAAAAACAGATGAGCTTCTAATGCCAAGACTGTAAGACTTGTACTCTTTATCAAAACTACTATCAGGTATTCCTCTAAAATCTCTAGTCCTAGGGAGAGATAAAAAAACAAGATTTAACAAAAAATCATACATTCTCTTACCACGCAAAGTTAAGACCATACCAATAGGTTCACCTTTTCTTAATTTGAATCCAGCTACAGAGACCTTAGATTGAACAACCTTTGGCTTTTGGCCCGTCAACTGAAACAAGTATTTTTCAACATCAGATCTAAGCTTGGAATCATTTTTAAAATCGCCAATACCAACATTAATTGAAATCTTATCAATTTTTGGAAGCGCAAAAACGTTAGCATCTTTAGATTCTTTCAAAAGTTCATTTTTAGCTGCAGTATAATATTCGGTCGATTGTAGTTTAATTGAGTCACTCATAATTATTTCTTATCTTGCTTAGATTTCAATTCATCTTTTTTTCTAAAATCCTGACGCACAATTTTTTTACTAGTAGATTTAAAAATTCTAGATTTTTTACCATTATCATCTAACTCTATCTTAACCTTAGTAATTTTTCCTTTTTCGTCAACCATACTAACATTAGAAGCATCAATTAATCTGTCCTTGAGTCCCTTTTGTCCAGGAACATCGTATTGACGATTAGATTTTTTATAATCAACTAATTGTTTGACTTCAGACACACTTACTTTTGTTTGAATAAGTCCATTGCGTCTAAGTATCTTAACTACTTTCGTAACAACTCCTTGATGCCCTTTAAACATTCCAGTTGTTATAACCACATTATCTCCTTTTTGAATTTTTGCTACTGACATATTCTTATTATTTTATAGTACTTCCTCAGCCAATGAAACTATTTTATTAAAACCCTTATCTCTAAGCTCCCTAGCAACTGGACCAAACACACGAGTTGCAATTGGCTCATTATTAGCTTTGTTGATAATTACAATAGCATTATCAGAAAACTTTATTGATGTTCCATCTTTCCTATTTACTTTTGCTCTGACCCGTACAATTACACCATACACAACCTGACCTTTTTTAACTTTGCCAGAGGGTGAGGCTTTTTTTACTGAGCCAACAACAACAGTCCCTATTTTAGCGGATTTTTTGTTATTTTTTCCATTGACAGCAAAAAGCATTACTAAATTGGCGCCTGAGTTATCCGCTACTTTACACATTGATCTATCTTGAAGCATATTCTATTATTATTCGATTATTTGTTAATTCAATTCTGTTTCCTTAGAAATGACTTTTGTCTTGAATGGCAGCTTGTGAGAAGCAATTCTAAAAGCTTCCTTAACCCTATCCTCTGGTACGCCTTTCACCTCAAAAATAAGCCTACCTGGTTTGACTGGAAACATAAAATATTCAATACTACCTACCCCAACTCCCATAGGAATATTAGCTGCTTTTTGAGTAACAGGACGCACAGGAAAAATTCTTATATAAACCTTACCACCCTTGCATCTTCTAGAAATTACTCTCCTAGCTGACTCAATCTGCCTACTTGTTAACCAATTACTACTCATAGCTTTGAGTCCAAAATCACCATATACCAAAGTGCTACCCCTCTTCAAAGTTCCTCTTCTTTTCTGCCCCAGTCTATTAAAAACTTTTTTGTGTACTATTCTTTTTGGTGTCAACATATATCTAATTATTTTTATCTTCTACAACCCTCCATCTAATTGTTTTAGAAAGCGGTCTTGTTGATTGAATCTCAACAGTTTGCCCAATCTCATATTTGGATGAATCGCTACAAGCAACATGATACTTTTTGCTTGTCTTAAATCTTTTTTTATACTTCGGATGAAGTTGGACAGAATAAACCTTCACAACCAAGGCATTTGTCATTTTATTTGAATTCACTACTCCAGTCATAATTCTTTAATATGTGTAATTTTTAATTTTATCTCCTTTATAAAGTAAAACTTTAATTCCAAGAATACCAGCAGTTGTTCTACAATGAACCACAGCATAATCCAAAGAAGCATCAATCGTGTGTCTTGGAATACTACCAAAAGCAAATTCTTCTTTACGAGCAATTTCAGCTTTATTAAGTCTACCCTTGATCAAAATTTTAGCCCCTAAAATACCAGAATATCTAATCTTCTCAAGATATGATTTGGCCAATCTTCTATATGGAACGTTTTTCTTCAGAGCAAAACTCAACTCTTCAGCAATCACCTGAGCAGATCTGTTAGGATCTTTGAACTCTTCAATATTAAGACGAAGATCTTTTGGAAGCTTGAATTTTTTAACAAGAGAATCTTTTAATTTATTAATAGTTGAACCTCCTTTTCCAATAACAATTCCTGGCTTGGTAACATATAGAATAATCTCAACTCTCCTTACTTGCCTCTTAATTATAATATTAGCCAATCCAGCAGATCTAACTTCGTCAGTAATAAATTTACGTATAGCTAAATCTTGATGAAGCAGTTTGGAGTAGCTTCTACCTGTTGCAAACCACACTGATCTTTGCAAAGCCGAAACATCACTGTCACTAGCGTTCACATTAGACAATCTTTTTTTGCTCTAAATAAATTTACTGATATTTTTTGACCCATAGTGCTAATTATAAATACTAAATTCTTTTTTTGTCAATATTAAACTTGTTTAACCAATTCTACCTTCACCCTAGAATACCTTCTTCTTATCCTAAAAGCTGATCCTCTAGCTCTTGGAACAACTCTGTAAAGTCGCTGAGCCTCTTCCGCAAAAATCGTACCTATCTTATAGCTAGAATAATCTGATTCAGAAAGCTGACCATTAGAAGCCGCAGACCTCAAAAGATCATAAATTTTTTTAGTCTTACCTTTATTCATAAACTTGATCATCTCAATTGCCTGATCTAACCTCACACCCCTAATAGGGTCGATTATAAGTCTTATTTTTCGAGGACTTTTGTTAATAATTGTACTTGCCTTAGTCATAATTCTATATTATTTTTTCTTTCTTCTCTTAACAATGAATTTATTAGAGCGTTTATTTTTTCTTGTTCTAGCACCAATCGCATGCTTGCCCCAAGGAGTCTTAGGATACTTCATACCAATAGAGTTACGAGCTTCACCTCCACCATGAGGGTGATCTGCTGGATTCATAACCTTACCACGAACAGTCGGTCTTTTCCCACGATGTCTCTGACGACCAGCTTTTCCAATCCTCACAAACTCATAAGCTTCATTTCCTACCCTGTTAATAACACAATTACAAGTACGGTTGAATTTTCGAATCTCTCCTGAAGGAAGTTTTAGCGTAACATACTCTTCATCTTTGGCAGTTACAGTTGCATAGACACCTGCAGATCGAATAATTTTTGCTCCTTGCCCTGGCCGCAGCTCAACTTGGGATACAAAATTACCCACAGGAACGTCTTTGAGTGCCACAGTATTACCATCTTTGATTTCTGTGTTAGCACAAATAACATCCCCCACTTCGGTTCCTTTTGTGTGTAAAAGATAACTCTTTTCTCCAGTTTTTAGATCAAGGACCAAAGAAATAAAACTACTTCTATTTGGATCATACTCAATTGTCAAAATTTTTGCACCTTTCTCAAAATTTCTCTTAAAATCAACTATCCTAACTTGTTTTCTTGCACCACCCCCCCTGTGTCTAATAGTTATTTTTCCCCTACTATTTCTTCCAGCAGATTTCTTTTTGCGAACGAGAAGTTTTTTATAAGGTTTATCAGTAGTCAAGATCTTTGAATAATCTACTACAGAAGTTTTTCTTCTTGATGCTGTTGTTGGTTTATAAACTTTTAATACTGACATATTTCTAATTATTATTTTGCATTCTTACCCCCATGTCTTATAAATTTTGTAGTAGCAGAAAACTCACCAAGCTTGCAACCAACCATTTCTTCGGAAACAAAAACCTCAACAAAAGCCTTCCCATTGTGAACCAAAAAAGTTAGACCTACAAAATCAGGTAAAATAGTACTACTTCGACTCCAAGTCTTGATTTTAGTTTTACCAGCATCATTTTTAGCCTTTTGTACTTTTTTTTGTAGCTTTTCTTCACAAAATGGTCCTTTTTTAAGTGATCTTGACATAATATTATTTAGTTACATTATTTGCATTATTATCTTCTGGAAATTTGATTGACTCTCCTTGTTTTAGTTTGACATAGTATTTTTTAGGTCTTTTGATAGATATAAGGTTACTCTGCTTACCCCTTCTTTTTAGTTTTTTATATTGATTAGCAACTTTAATAGTAAGCGGATTGTAACCTTCTTTCTTAAGCAACTTCATAACCTCAATCTTATTAGGCTCAAACCTTTTATCAGCAAATTGAATAAGGTAATAATTATGCTTTTGTACGAGGTAAGATTTTTCAGTCTGGAGTAATTGAAATTCAGTCATATGAGTAATTCTAATTTATTATTTTTGCAATCTTTCTTCAATCATTTTTCTTGCCAGTGGAGTAAAAACAAGTCTATTTGAATTTGCAATCTCATTAATTTTGATCTGTTTAACATTAGATAACTTTACACCAGTATTAAGAACTCCTCTAATCTTTTGTTTATCTTCTGTAGTATAAACAATCAAAGTAGATTTCAAAGCAAAGTTAGCCTTGTTGGTAAGATCAATAAAGTCTTTTGTTTTACCAAAGTTAAATTTGGGAGTAAATTCCAAAACTGCTTTTTCACTAAGTCTATCAAAAATAACAGTCTTTAGAGCAGATATTCTAGCAGACTTGTTAATCTTTTTATGCCAGTTACGATCTTTACGAGGGCCAAAAGTAACACCACCTCCTACCCAAATTGGAGATCTTGTAGAACCATGCCTTGCTCTTCCTGTACCTTTTTGTTTCCAAGGTTTTTTACCTCCTCCACGAACTTCGCTCCTATCTTTAGCGTGAGCCGTTCCAGCTCGAAGGTTTAGCAACTCAGCTCTAATCACTTCATTCAAAAGTTTATACTTTGGCTCAAAACCCTTCAAACATGCAAAAGCATCCTCTTTTTTATCCACCTTCTTATCCAAAATAATTACACTCAAAGACATATTACTTAATTATTTTCTTAACTTTCAAATAAGTTCCATTACTGCCTGGTAAAGAACCCTTCACAAAAATCAATTTCTTATCTACATCAATTGAAACTATATTCACACTTCTTAAAGTTTTGGTATTGTTACCACTTCTACCAGCCATCTTAATACCTTTATTAACTCTCTGAGGCCAAGCAGCTCCAATAGAACCTACAGCTCTCTCATGATCGTGTCCATGAGATTTAGGTTGACCCCGAAAACCATATCTTTTAACCACTCCAGTAAACCCTCGACCTTTTATAATTCCAGTAACATTAATTTCATCTCCTTCACTAAAATCATCAATCCCAAAAGTTTTTTTCCCTCCAAGGTCAATATCTCTAAATTCTTCAAGAATTCTAAATGTTACATCTTTTTCAGTGTGTTTTTTGGTATGTCCTTGAATAGCTTTTGAAATTTTTGATGAATTCTTTCTAGGAAACGCACCCATCTGAACAGCATCATAACCATCTTTGTCGGCTATCTTAGTCTGTACAAGCTGACTGTCACCAAAACGAATAACAGTTACAGGCATACTTTTACCATTCATAAATAACCTCGTCATTCCAATTTTTTTCGCAAATCCAATCATATCTCAAAGTTAAAATTTAATTGTTATACAGTCTCAATATTAAGATCAACTCCAGCAGGCAAGGTCAGAGTAGAAAGATTATTAATAACTTCACTATTAACATCATCAATATCAATTAGTCTTTTATGTATACGACACTCTAGTTTGTCTTTGGCCTTTTTAAAAACAAAAGTTGAACGCTGCAAAGTGACAATTTTTTTCTTGGTTTTCATAGGAATTGGTCCTTTAACTTTGCCACCAGAACGAACAATTACCTGAATTAATTTCTTAACAGCCTCTTCCAAAATCTTGTGATCAAAGGAATATATTTTTACTCTCATTTTCATTGCTGACATAATCTAATGGCGTACTTAACTATAAAACTAATTATTAATAATAATTATATAATGTATAAATTCACCCCATTTTATAAAATAAAAAGCCAAAGTTTGTCAATAGTATTATATTATATAACCCTCATCAAACAAAAAGCTTCAATCAAAAAACAGATTTTTAACTATCTTATAGTTTATAAGTATTGAGAACTAGAGAAGCTAGAATAAAATAACAAAATAGCTAAATTAGTCTATTCATCCAAAAAAAATACCAGGTTTAAAAGCCTGGTAAATCAAAAAATCGAAATTGTTAGCAAATTTAACCACTTTGAGAAATGGGAAATTTTAACGTTTTAATTATTTTTCCAATCACTTCCCTCTCAGATTCATTAGGGGTCTGCGTCTGTATAGTAAAATAGACTAATTGACCTGAACTATTTTTGTAAGTACCAATTGACTCAACAAATTTAGCTTCCTTTTCTGCACCGCATTTATCAGAAATTTTGGTATTAACATTGTAATTCAAAATTTGTTGATTATTATAAAAATCAACACTACTACAATCCTTACTCAAATCAATAAAATTTATTGATTCCTGGGTAATTCCAACAAAAAAACTTGAGGCCTTGAAGTTCGCAACATTAGATTGATCATCTGATGGATCAATTGTCGCAAATAGTTTGACACCAATTTTTTGTTTATTTTTTCCCATGCAGCTGAAAAATAAAACCAATTATCAGGAACATCAAACCCTATTAAACCACTATCATCCTTTACAGAGACTAACTTGCTACTTGACGAAAATTCCAAAGCACCTGAATCAGAATTTTCTTGTTTATTAGAAGAGTTCTCCGGTAAATCATCATTTTTGTCTGATCCTGCTTGAACACTTTTTGTGGTCTGCTCACTAGCTTCGTTTGTTGTAGCAACTTTAGGTGGTAGCTGGTCTTTTTTATTAAGTGCAGTAAACCCCAAAAATGAAACTACTCCCAAAGTAAGTACAACTAATCCAGCTTTAAGATTTGGACTCATTCTCATTGAAATTTCTCCATTATCTACCAAAGTAGATGAAACGTTGTTTTTGTCTTTTTTATCTTCCAAACCATCTTTTTTACTATAGGTTGAATTAAGCTCCTCAGCATCAATGCGAATGTACTCCGTACTTTTGATTGTTCGATTAATCGCCTCCTGGTAACCAAGATCAGAATTAGAAGTCTTTTCAAGATCATCAAGAACAATACTAGCAAGATTATATCTATCCAATAAAGATGGATTAACACATTTTCGAATAATCTTTCTAAGTTCAGAGCTGACAAATGGGATTAATTCATCCACATTGACCATAACTCCATTTTCTGACTTAGCAAAATTGTTCGGACTTTTTCCAGTTAATAAATGCAATGCAGTCATTCCAAGTGCATAAATATCTGAGGCAAATTTTGGATTACCAGCAAATTGCTCTGGTGGAAAATACCCATTAGTTCCTATCAACATAGTGGATTGATTTAAAGAATCATCATAGATTACTTGCTTTACTGCACCAAAGTCAATCAAAAACAATTTTGGCTGATCATTATGTCTTGCAAACATAAAATTTGATGGTTTTATATCCCTATGTATAACATTATGGGAGTGTATATAAATTAGTATTTTTAGAGATTCGCTCAAAAACCACTTAATTTGACCTTCATCCCAAAGCTTTTGTTGAAGCAATTGCTCTAAATTATATCCATCAATAAACTCTTGAACAAGATAAAATTCATCTCCTTCATTAATATAAGCCTTTAGGTTTGGAATATTCAAATTACCATTGATAATTTTTCTAAGACCTCAGCTTCTATCCTAAACCTTCTTCTAACTTCACTTGTTTCTGCTTCAGAAATGCTTGATTTGTCTCGATTATAATATGATAGTTGTTTTATAACAATCTTACTACTAGATGGACTTCTGGTGTCTATACCCAAAAATGTTTCACCAAAACCACCACTGCCGATTTTTTCACCAATTTCATACCGACCATCAATTAACATGAATTTCTCCTATATCCAATCTAGTTTGTCAAGCCGTAGTAATAAACTACTGCAAATTTTATAAACACAAAATCAACCTATTGTCAATATTTTGTACTAGTTCACCACATATGGCAGTTTGGATCGATATTGGATATAATAGTCGTATGGTGTCATATAGTCAAGTCCTTGGTGTAATCTTTGTTTGTTGTAGTAATTTAGATACTGTGGAATTAGTACTTCATTTACATATTCAACATCATCTTTCAGGATAGGTAATATTCTGTATAGTAACTCTTCTTGTATAGTTTTGTTAAATCTTTCAATGAAAGCATTCATCTTTGGTGTTTTAGGATAATTCCAGTAATGAATAATCTTTTCATTCTCTAAGTAGTTATCAAAGTCTTTATGAAACTCTAAGCCATTATCAGTTTGTACTCTTTGTATGTTGAATTTAAAGTATTTTTGAGCTCTAATTATCGTCTCTTGAGCATTTTTAGAGTTTAGTTTAGTAAAGGATCTGGAGTAGCTTAATCTAGTATACAAATCAATAATATTGATAGTGTATCTTTTGACACTATGAAGTCTGTTTTCTACAGTATCAATTTGACAAAGCTCACCAGGAGAAGAAGGGGTAAAGCCCACTCTTCTTTGTTTTTGTATGTTTTTCTTTTGTTTCTTGATAATCTTAGAGGTTGTAGCGTAGTAAGTTACTTTCTCGTATGAGGGGATTTGATTGTTTTGTTTCATTCCTTTTATGATTCTACCGATTGTACTATTACTAGGATTCTTAATTCCCCAGTCCTTGCACGTTGGCTTTAGCATACGGTATAGTTTTTCTTTACCAACAATTTGTTTCATCCTCTCTCTTTGAATGAATTTGATTATTCTAAAATCAATATGTCTAACATTTCTTGTTTTTCTTTTCCTACTTCCAGGTACCAATCCTTGATAATCGCAGTCACTTTCAATATATTTCTTTTTCCACCTAAACAAAGTCCTCTCACCAATATCAAAAGCTGATAGTGTACTTTTTAATCCGAATTCAAGATAGTGAATAACTACCTTTTCTCTCAACTTAGCTGTCTTTTGATTATCTGATAAAACTGGAGCTTTAATTTCTTTTCCCATCCATTTCTTATGAACTACTTTCATTGGCATATTGGTGTGTTGTAATTAATTGATATTTGATATTTTATCAATCACTTACTGCCATATGTGAGTGGACTTGTGCATATTTAAAAGCCGCCTGTTTAGCAAATTTGACAGATACATTTTTTTTCGCTTTACTTCAAACAAACACCTTAATATAAGCCTAATATGTTAATAATTGTAGAATCCCCAGCTAAGGCCAAAACGATTGCCAAAATTGTAGGGTCTCAATATGTAGTCAAGGCTTCTGTAGGTCATATTCGCAAGATTTCCAACGACACCAAGACCAAAGATGGAAAAAAACTGGAAATTAATGGGATAGATATAGATAATGATTTCAAACCTATCTATGAAATAGATCCCGCCAAGAAAAAAGTTGTCACTGAGCTACGCAAACTTGCCAAAAATGATCCAGATATTCTTTTTGCAACTGACTCTGATCGTGAAGGAGAAGCTATATCTTGGCATTTAGCTGAAGTTCTCAAGATCAAAAATACTTCAAAAATAAAACGACTTGAGTTCCATGAAATCACTCAAAAAGCTATTAAAAATGCTTTAGACAAACCTCGCCCTCTCAACAATCAACTAGTCAAAGCACAACAAGCTAGGCAAGTACTAGACAAATTAGTTGGATTCAAACTCTCACCAGTTCTTTGGAAAACAATGAAAAACTACAGGCTTTCAGCTGGTCGTGTCCAATCCCCCGCTCTCAGATTAATTTGTGAAAGAGAACAAGAAATAATTGATTTTATACCCCAAGAATACTGGGAAATCAAAGGAAGGTTCAACTCTTTTGACCCAAATCTCAAAAAAGCTAATGAAACTACCAAACTTAAGAATCTTGAAACTCATGAAACCAAGTCTCAAAAAGAAGACTATAGTGATATTGAAGAAAACCAACTCTGTCTCAAAGCAACACAACTAAGTGGTGTAAAGGCTAAAGAAATAACTACTCAAGAACAGCTTCAAAGAAATACCGTCAACCTTGCGTTGACACCAACCTTTGTTATTTCCAAACTCGAAAGCCGCAAAGAAACTATCTCAACCCGAGCTCCTTTCACTACTTCATCTTTGCAACAAGCAGCCTCTTCTAGATTCGGTTACTCTCCCAAACTCACAATGCAATTAGCTCAAAGACTATATGAAGGTATTGATATTGATGGCTCACCGACTGCTTTGATTACTTACATGAGAACAGATAGTCTCAATCTTTCAAGTGAATCAATCCAAAAAGCAAGAGATTTTATTAGTCAAAAATACCCTCAATATCTTCCCAAATCTCCCAAATATTACAAAACCAAATCCAAAAATTCGCAAGAAGCTCATGAGGCAATCAGACCAACAAATCCAAGCAGAACTCCACAAAGTCTACTTGGGAAAATTGATCCCAAGCAACAAAAGCTCTATTCTTTAATTTGGGAAAGAATGATTGAATGTCAGATGACCAATGAAGAAAGAATGAGAGTAATTTTTGAAGCTACCAACTTTAACCAAGATGTATTTACTGGCTCAATTGTTTGGACTACCAACCCTGGTTGCAAAATTCTAACTCCTGAAAAAATTCTCAAAAAACAAGAAATTAATTTTGAACAAGGAGAAAAAATCAGCCTTACAGATATTTATTACAACCAAAACTTTACTTCTCCGCCAAATAGATATTCGGCTGCATCTTTAGTCAAAAAACTTGAAGAGCTTGGTATTGGACGACCTTCTACTTATGCCAGCATTATCTCCACACTTCAAGATAGACAATATGTTGAAGATAACAAAGGTAATCAAATGAAACCAACTACTCTTGGAATGAGAATCAATGAATTGTTGGTTGATAACTTTATTGATGTTACTAGTAATGAGTTAACTGCTTTTATGGAGAATGAACTTGATTCAATCTCTCGGGGTGAAAAAGAATATTACAATGTTTTAGATGAATTTTGGACTAATTTCAAAAAAGAAGTGGAGACCAAATCCAATGGAATTACATCTACAGACAAATATACTTCCTCAACAACAGATGAAAAATGTCCCAAATGTCAAAGTCAAATGGATCTCAAAATAGGTCGTTTCGGAGAATACTTTCAGTGCAAAGCTACTCGCGAACACCAATTCGCCAAAAACTACAAAGAATATGAATCAGCTCTTCAAAATGCTCACCAAGAGTTTGATTCACAGACCAAAGGACTCAAGTGTCAAGAGTGTAACAAAGCTCTAATAGTAAGGGTTTCCAAATCCAGCCTAAATCCTTATATTGCTTGTCCAGAGTATAGAGTTGGCAACAAACACACCGTCACAAATGTTACATATGGAGATTGCCCCGAATGCCAAAAAAACAAAAGAGATGGTAAACTTGTCAAAAAAGGTAAAGGTCTCAAGTGTAACCAAGATAGAAAAATTTGCAAATACGTAGAAAAGCTAGCATAAAGTTTGGAATAAATTTATTCATTATCCAATTCTCAAAACCTCTCGAAAAACTCTGTCACTATAAAAAGATTGAACCCTGTTATGATGAACAAAAACTTCATTGTATCTTCGATCTCCAAAAATAGCTCCGCCTAGATAACGAATTTTTTCTGGAGTCTTTAACCAACTTGACATGAATTTAAAAAATACTTAATTATTTACTCGTCCATTATTTTGGAGATTATTGTAAAAAAATCCCTCATAGCCTTTGGTATTATTTGTGCAACTTTAAGTATATCTGAAATTGTTTTGGCGGAGTGTGGTTCATCCAATTGCAAATCATTAAGAGTTAATTCTGATAATTATATTGGAGTTGCTGGTAAATCTGGTCTAGAAAACATTGGAGTCATTTCCAAATTCAAAATTGTCGATCTTGACAAAAACAAAGCAGATAAAGTTGATATTTCCATAAGACCTCAAATATACTTTAGCGAACACCAAGTAAATGCAAGAGTTCCTGTAACTCTTGACTATAGACTAACTGATCGCATAAGACCATTTGCAGGTGCTGGAGTTGACTATAACACTTTCAACAATCAAATCCAACCAGTAATAACAGGAGGTGTAGATTACAAAGTCAACAAAGATGTTACTATTACAGCAGGTGTAGATTATCTAACCGAAACAGATGATGTTGAAATCAAAGGAGGTGTCGGCTACAATTTCTAGTCTTTTTCTCTTGACCCGTTCTTATGAACGGGTCTTTACAAATATATATAATTTTCTGCACCACAACTATCAACATACGCAGTGAAAGTATATCAAGATTTGTCAAAATATAACTATTACTTCAAATTAAAACTATGATCACATTAGGCATTGATCCTGGAACTGCAACAGTAGGATTTTCTTTTGTAACTGGAACTAGGCAAAATCCTCAAATACTTGAATATGGAATTCTGCACACAGATAGCGCACCCAAAGAACAAATGCCTGACAGACTTCTTGAACTTGGTCAAGACCTTGAAAGCCTCATAAAAAAATATCAACCAAATGTTGGAATTATAGAAGTATTTATTTTTTTTAAAAATCAAAAAACAGTCATTAGTGTTGCTCAAAGTCGTGGCATGATGCTATACATAATGAAAAAAAACGGACTACAAACAACTGATGTTACGCCATTACAAGTCAAACAAACCCTCTGTGGATACGGAAGAGCCACCAAGGAGCAAGTCCAACAAGCAGTCAAAAAAATTTACAATCTAGATCAAATCCCTAAGCCTGATGATGCCGCTGATTCACTAGCAATAGCTTGGTTCGGTCTTAAATAAATAACTTTATCCCAAAAAATAAAAAATCTAATCAATATTAATATTCAAACTATTGATTTTATAAAACTCTTCAAACTCTTGTCTCAGCTCTTTGTATTGCAAATCTATAATACTAACAAACTCTGTGTCAGCAATTTCACTAAGCATTTGCGGAATCTTTTTCACATACGACACAATAGCGCCAATATCATCTTCAGCTTTTTTTTGCGTGAGTTTATAGTCCACAGCAGTTATTTTTTTTTAATCGATTCTGAAAATAGACAATATATCTAACTACATCTTGTTGCTTCTTTTCCTGGTCTTTTTTCTCAATTATTTCTCGATAAAGCTGATCAATCTGTGCAAATACCAAATTAGCTTTATCCAACAACTCTTTATCTGAGCTTTTTTTCAAAATTAGATTAAACTGTCTTTTAGTTTGGTTATAATTCAATTCTTCAACCCTATTCATTGCAATATCCAGCTTATCTTCTAAAATTTCTAATAGTTTTTTGGCCTCCTTCTCCATTTGTATTCCAAGAACCAAATCTTTTTCGGCTTTTTTCTTCATTTGGAGATGCTCAAGTTTCAAATCTAACTCTTTTTCAAAATCAGTTATCTTTTTTCTAACACTCTCTACCGTCTCATCTGGATAAGTAAGCTTATCCCCCATCTCAACAATAAACCCCTTAGTCAAAGATTTCCAAAACCTCCTCACACCCTCCTTTACTACAAAAAGTTTGTGCAAGTCATCACCAGCCTTAGCAAAATCTTTTTCAAAGTCACGCAATTTAGTTAGAGATCTTCGCATGGATCCAGGATAATCTAACCTTGTTGATTCTTTCAATGAACTAGGCAACGTCTCTTTCAAAACCTGTTCAACAGATTTTTGGCTTTTCAAATATTCTTGTTTGTTAAGCTTACCAAAATTAATATCTCTACCCATAAAATTTATTTAATTATTTTCTCTTCCAAAAACTTGCACAACAAACACTGTTGGAGTTTCATCTAACTTACCCAAAGCAATTCCAAAACCTGTCTCTTTCATACCTTTACTAACAATATTTTGGCGATGTGTTGGAGAGTCCATCCATGACTCAACCATTTCGTTAGGATTGTCAAACCCGTTAGCAAGATTTTCACCCGCTTCCACATAATTATATCCACTACTTTCTATAAAATTTGACCATTTAGTTCCATCAATCGGGCTAACATGACTAAAATAATTATTTTTTGACATATCCTCAGCTTTTTGTTGAGCTGCTTGATTAAGCTGCTGATTATACTTAAGTGGGGAAACTCCGTTACTTATTCTTTTGGCATTTATCAAAGCCATCAAATCATCTTTACGATATGTAATTCCACGAGCTGTAACCACTTGTGACATTTGAAACAAAAACAATACAAAAATTATCACAGATATGACAAACCCTATCAAAGAAATTTTTATTAACCTGTTATTTTATTTTGATTACCATATATATGTTTGATGATATCTTCTGGCTTATCAATTAATATAAATAACTTCAAAAAATCTTGTGCTACAACTTTTCGTTCATTAAGCAAAATTTCTTCAAACCATTTCATATAACCACTCCAAAATTTGGAATCAAGTAAGAATAAAGGTTTTTGTGGATACTTATTAGTCTTTATAAGAGTCAAAAGCTCCATCAACTCATCAAGAGTCCCCAAACCACCAGGGGCAAAGACAAAAGCATCTGATTGTCTTAAAATATATTTTCGAACTGAGAATTGTGTAAAAACCAAACTCACATCCCGATTGGGAGCTGGTGATTCACCAGGAATATCTATGCAAAAAGCAATTGCTTTACTCCCACCTTTTTTTGCACCATCCAAAGCAGCAGTCATTATACCAGGGCCACCACCAGAAGCTATTCCCCAACCTTTTTTGGATAATAGCTCAGAAATCTTCAAAACATTGTGATAAGCAAGATCAGTTTTTTGCACCATAGAACCACCATACACAGTCAATGTATGTGCCCCTAATGAATTCAAAGCAAGCATGCCCATCTTGTATTCTGTCTGGATTACTTTCAAAAGATTAAACTGATCCTCAGTCAGTGTTTGAAGATTATCAAAGTTTTGGATTTTACTCATACTAATATTATACCATATTTTCCAAAAAAGCTCAACCAAAAGTAATCAGGTAATCCAAAGGTCTTGACAAATTAACAAAACTTGTGTAGCAAAACTTTATTGTTATTGGGGATCATTCTTAATGTTAATACACCGATCAATTTTGTCTGCTATACTATTAATAGGATTACTACCAACTAATCCAGTACTAGCCGAGCAAAAAACTACATCAAAGGCCAGTTATGGGTATGCTATTACCGTTAATGAAAAAAATGAATTCTATATTGAGCTTGGACATTCAACAATCAATAAGGCCATTGATCTATCCAAAAAAAGATGTTTATCAACCAACAAAGGTAATTGCTTCCTACTTTCGAGCGGAAACAAAAGATTTGTAGCTTTTTCAATGCAAATTATTAATGATAAATTTGTAACTTTTCTAGCTCAAAAAAAAGCTGGACTTGGAGCTACAAGCTCAAACGAATCAATCAAAGATGCTATTCGTGGATCCAAATACGCTTGTATTTCTAATGCTCCTGCCAAAAATCAAATTGTCATATTAATCTTCTTTTTGATCAACTCAAGCAACAACAATGGAGCTTTGTAGGAAAAAACTCAGAAGCAATTCCAACATCAAAATCCAGCAACTACAGTCAAGCAAAATAATCAGAATAAATAACTTTCATCACACAGCAACCAATAGGTTGCTTTTTTTAGGTAAAGAAACCAGCCTACAACAGCTGAGACAATTCTTCAATCCCACATATTTTGGCTTGTTGTAATAGTGGTTTTAATATTTGTTCATTAATCATTCTTGGATTACTAGCAAAATCACTTTTGTTTGCATTATAAACCCCTCCATCCACACTATGGAGTAATATGATATCTTTATCATAACTAGGTGTAGAAACCTGCCGAAAAGTCTCAACCATTTTCTTAAGTAAAAGCATATTCTTAGCTTGAATCAACGAAATATCTTTAATTTTATACAAATCATCTGAATTGAATTGATTAGCAGATATTTTTTTGTTTATATATTCCTGAAGTATCTGTGGATTATCAGATGAATCAATTATTTTTTGGAGCAACTTATTTTTAGGAAAAACCCAATCTTTACCAGATTCAAAATTTTTTTCTGTGACAAAACTAAGAATTTTTTTAGATGCCTTCATATTATTGACAAACTCCTCTGTTTTATCAACTTTAATCTCATTATTCTTTGGCTGATCTAATAAATTTGTCAAATCGTAGTCTTCCTCTGCTAACAACCTAGCTCTTTCTTGTGGGCTTTGGTACCTATATCTATCTGTGGAAAACATTATACTAATAATTATATCACTGGTATTCAATCTCTACAAGATTATAACTTTTTTAAAACTAATGAGACCTACTTGTTGGTACAAATGTATAAGCAAACCCAATATTTCCTGCCCTTCCTGTACGACCTATTCTATGAATATAGTCTTCCTTACTTTGAGGTAAAGAATAGTTAAAGACATGTGATACATTAGGAATATCCAATCCACGTGCAGCCACATTAGTTGCCAACATAATCTGAGCTTTACCATTTTTGAAAGCATCCAATGCTTTTTTTCTTTGAGACTGAGTCTTATTACCATGAATTGCAACTACTTTGTGTCCTTTATCTAGTAGCTTTTGTTCAATCTTCTTGACAGAGTGTTTGGTATTATCAAAAATAATAGCTCTAGAAACACCCTCCTCATTTAATTTATCCAAAAGAAGCTCAAACTTGTCTTGTTCTGGAGTATGACGTACAACATTCTGTTCAACATTATCTGTAGTTTGACCAGTTTTGACTGAAATATGAACTGGATCTACCAACATTTCTTTGGCAATTGACTCAATATTTTTATCTAGTGTTGCAGAAAAAAACAAAAGGTGACGATTATCTCTAACTCCAGCCAGAATTTTTTTGATATCAGGTAAAAATCCCATATCAAGCATTTGATCCATCTCATCAAGTACAATTGTATCAAAACTATCAAGCTTGATTTTGTTCTGATTGACTAGATCAAGAGTCCTGCCAGTAGTCCCAACGATAAAATGCTTAGGTTTGCGAAGTCTCTCAATCTGACGATATATTGGCATCCCTCCAACTACAATGGTTGAGGTAATAGAAGTATTCTTGGCTAATTCTTTGATTTCATCCTCAATCTGCATTGCGAGTTCACGAGTCGGTGCTAGAATCAAAACCCTTTTTTCAAAATTTTTGAGAGTTTGGTGAAGAAGTGGTAACAAAAAAGCAGCAGTTTTGCCTGTACCAGTATTAGCAATACCAATAATATCTTTGGTTTTTAGTAAATGTGGGATAACTTCATCCTGGATAGGTGTTGGATCTGTGAAATTTCTCTTAGCCAGATTATCAACTAATCTAGAATCCAATCCAAACTGATCAAACTTATACTTGGGAACAAAAACCTCTTCATTAACTAGTTTAGCTTTTTTAATAAAAAGATCAAAATCTGGTTTCATTTCTTGAGGTCCTTGTCTACCTCCTCTACCACCTTGTGGTCTATTCCTATGATTGCCAAAACCACCCGCGCGATTACTTGAGTATCGCTTTTTATTGCGCTGAAAATTTCCCATATTGTTTTGTTTGATAAATATGATTCAACGATAACACAAAAAAACAATCTTGTAAAGAGTCAATTTTCAAGTCTTGACAAAGATCAGCCTTTTCGTTACAATGAATATAATCACATGACTCAAAATATAATCTCATCTGGTGTCAACCACCAAGTCCCAGCTGATCTAAAAAATATTTTGACAGCCAATTCAGAATTACTTCAAAAATGGAACAATCTAACTCCACTTGCTCGTAATGAATGGATTTGCTGGACAACTATTGTCAAACAAGAAAAAACAAGAAAAGAACATCTAGTAAGGTTGCAAGAAGAAATCCTAGAAGGCAAAAAACGCCCATGCTGCTGGCCCGGCTGCCCTCACCGTCGAGAGTCCGCCAAAAAATGGTTCAAAAATGTATAAAAAACGAATCAGGTAATTTCCTGACTCACTTTTTTACAAAAATATTTACCAATTTCCTTTAGCACGGTTGTGAGTTTTACAAAGCATTTCACAATTTTCGCTACTTGTTTCTCCGCCTATATTCCACGCTCAGATTCAATTTGTTTCACTAACTCAGTAGTGAGATTCTATACAGCTTTGGGTACACATCAAACATATTCAGACTAAATTAACTTACCATTGACTTTTGTCAATTATTGTGCTAGAAAATAGATATTCTTTATCGGAGGACTAAAAGTTTTGAGGCTTTACCAATTATATTTGGGGACAAATATTCCAAATTCAAATACTGTTGTTTCAAAATCTGATTTATTAGATTTTTTGACATTATTTGATGATCTGGTTGGATACACATTACTACAGGCAGATGGGTATTGGTACGGTGTAAGTGAAACTTCATTTATACTACAAATTGCTACTAACAGACCAAATATTGTTGAAAATGTTGGAAGGAGATACAAATTGACGTTTTCTCAAGAATCAGTAATGCTAATTTCACCAGATGGTAGTGTCAATTTTATGGAGGATTAGGAAATGTTTTTCAATCAACCAATCAAATCTGTAACCATAGAATCTGACTCGCTTGGATCTATCAAAGTCAAAAAGTTCGCAATCATATTGCATATGATCAAAATGATAACCCAATCGATTCAAACCGATTCAAACCTTGCCAGCATCTCATCTTAGGAACTGATAGCGACTTTGAAATCTCAACTACACCAGAAAAGTCTGCAGATGAACTTACTGCAGAAAAATCAAAAAACTTAGACTGGATAAAAAACAATCCCATCGCTTGGGAATTTTTCAAAAAATACAACTATGGTGTATAGTCAACCAAGTCTGAGTCAAGAAAACCTTGGCTCATTTTTTATTGTTGCCAAGATTTAAGTTATTTGAGAGCTTTTTACCGATTTCCTTTAGCACGGTTGTGAGTTTTGCAAAGCATTTCACAATTTTCGCTACTTGTTGTACCGCCTTTACTCCACGCTGTTACATGATCAGCATCCATTTCAGATAGTAACCAAATCTTAGTTTTGTTGGAATTATCACCAATTGCACATAGTGGACAGTTAGAAATTTCTTCTTTCTTGGATTTTTTAGTCTGTTCCTCATATACAGTTTTTTTAATAGCATCATCGAATATTCGAACATTGAGCAATTTGGAATCCGCACACCCACCTAAGATATATTCAAAGATACCTTTTTTATCATTGATATAAGGGTTACTGTAAAGACTATGAAATTGTGCAGAAATATCTGATGGATTATAAGACCGCTTGTGATACTGTTCATACAACCTCCCCCAGTCCAAACCCTTCATTTCACCCACCACATCCACAAAAACAGATGAAACCCAATCAATCACACTATCAAAATAAACTTTGAGTTCTTTGATATTATCATCGTACCGATGAAGACTCATGTACTCTCCGATATTATCTTTACTTACCCACTCCAAAGCTCGCTCCAAAAAATCCTGCCTACGAGCATTTCCTTTGATATAGGATTCCCATTTTTGAATATTAGCATTTTGATTATTACTAAAAGTTTCTTTGGCTAGTGTCACAAACGAACCAGAATACACTGCATTGAGTAGCTCTTGGTTATTGAGAGGTATACCAGCAATATTAATAGTCTTGAACCATTCCTTTATCTCACTCTCAGTACCTTCACACTCATAAATAAGCAATTTGGTCTGCAAAATCTTAGTTTGTTTATCCTCAGCAAGCCCACTAAAATAATGTTCCATACCATTCTCATCTTTGATAGCAAATTTTCCACTAACAAACCTACCGATACTGGTAATCCTTTGCTGACCATCCAATACTTCAAACCTATCATCATCCAATTGGTTAAAATATATCAAACCAAGTGGATAACCTTTGAGTACAGATTCAATAACAGGAATTTCTTTATTTTCTTCGGCATAAATAAAATTTCGCTGATACTCAGGCTGAATAGTCAATTTTCCAGACAATCCAAAAAGCCCCCGTCCTTCAAGTTCATTATACACAAATCCATCACAAATGTCTTTGATGCTAGTGGTAGTATTAAGTGTAGTTTTCATATTAATTATAAGTAAATTGTATAGTTATTCTATTTCTATGATATTTTTAGATTTAAGATAAATTTTTAATGATTCAAAATAATCAATTTGTAGCTGCTTATCATTTCCATCTAGATCCAAGACTGTACATAGTTCTTTTCCTATCTGAGTCAATTGAATTACCCCAAAACTGACATAATTTTGATCACCATGATATTGATATCTTTTAGAAAAATTATTAAATAATTGAATCTCAAATATTGCACCTCTAGTAAAGTCATTATACTTTATATTAGAATTAATATTTGGTCTACAAATACCCATTTCAATAAACATCATGACGTCGGTGTACTTAAAATCAAAAAAACCATTATCACAATCATCTTTATCTATATAAACAACTTGAGAAATACTGCTTATTATCAGCAACCTTCTCATAAATAGAAAATCAGCTTTTGTTAAGTTTTTTAAAAATTCAAGAGTTTTTAATGAGTAGCTATTTGGTCTAATTATTTCTCTTGCTAATACTTGTGATAAAACTGCTTGTATTTCTTCTTTACTAACACCTTTAGCTATATCAATAAATCTCATAGACCAGTCCTTATCTACTGGAATATCAGATACCTTTTTACCTTCCAAAAGATCTTTAGAACCAGCAAAGATATTTTCCAAATTTATCTGCTCTTGGTATTGTATCAATTTTACTCTTACTTCCGCTCTCGTCATTATTTCTAAAGAAGCTGCATTTCCTTCTGCTCTTTTTATAATTTTCTCTTTTTCAACTTCAGCTTCTGCGTTGCCAGTTCTTTTAATTTTTTTTACATCAAACTCAAAAAAATGATTACCAAGTACACCTAAACCATTTGAAACAGTTTCGACTAATTTTTTAAGGCCTATTACATCACTTTCATTCATACTAATTCAATTTTTATGTTTTAATAAAATTCTAGCATAAGTATTTTTTCCTCCTAAAAGTGGTCTTTTATCTGATATACTCAATCCATACTCATTTGGAGTAACTGTACCAGTTGTGCTTCCACCAGCACTTGAACACATATCAATAATTTCAAATTGTTCAGGGCTGTATTTATCAAGAAAACTAATTGGTACGCCCATTATCCCATCATAGTCGCTAGGGATGGCTTTGGTAAACGGGACTTCGATAGCATTATAGTTGTCATATTTTTGATAAGCGGTATCACTATTTATTACCTTTTTGTTAAATTTGCGATTATCAGCCATGTTCATCAAGGGCAAAGGTTGGTGTCGTCTCCCATGATCAAGATTTGTAAACCAACAAACACCTGGAACTCTGCTAACTTTCTTTCCATCTCTCATCCTTTCAAATTTATAAGTTTGAGCATAAGTAAAATTATCAGGAACTTTAAAATACATTCCTGTATTAAAATTAGTAGCACCAAGCCACAATCTATTTTCTTTAATCAACGGAAATATCTCTTTGTAGGTAATCGCATTCATATTCCCAATAATCAAAAATTTTTTGTTATGATCTACGATCTGTTTGACATACTCACGAAACAAACTAAATGGCGGGTTGGTGATTACTATATCTGCTTGCTGTAGTAGCTCGACACACTCTGGACTGCGGAAGTCTCCATCTCCTTCTAGCGGTGACCAATCATTGTTTTTATTTGCTTTGAGTTGCCCAGCAATATCCTTGAGACCAAAACTCCCATCGCCATCAAAATCTCCAACTTCATTGATAATAAATTTATTGGCAGTAACTTTGGGCCTACCTTTGACAACAGGTAGTGTCACATCATCACCAAATAATGACAGCTGAGTGTTAGCTATTGGTGATGGTCTATAGCTAGTGGTTATTAGACTTTTGAGTCCAAGTCTATCAAAGTTGAGTACAAAATACCGAAAAAAATTACTTTCAAACGGATCATCACAATTGCAGTACACTGTTTTACCACGAAAAGTATTCTCATCATATTCCAAATATGCATTGATTTCTTTTTCAATATCGGGATACTGAGTATAAAATTCATCATTTTTGGTTTTTTTGGCTTGAGTGAGGTTGTTGTTTGGCATATATTGCTGTAACCATTGTCGATAAGTAGGGTTTTGTCAATTTTGTAAACTTAGATATCTCAACCTTCCAAATACTCTTTGTTAAATTATTTAATTATATTTTGTCATTATGAGATTTATATGATGTGTTAAGAAATATAATATATGTTGAGGGAATTTGAGATGTCTAATATTGACATTTTTGCAGTTTTGGATCATGTAACAAATACTGAGGGAGTTAGTATTGTCCAAATCAACAATTGGCTACTTACGATCCTTGGGTTGTTTATCACAGTAATTATCGCACTGTTTGTTAATATGAATAACAGATTTGATAAAGTTGAAACCAAATTTTCAGAAGCACAAACTGACCGAAATTCAATCAAACACGGACAACTAGAGCATAGTATTGCACTTGCTGAAATCAAAGCAATTATGTCTATAACAAAAGCTGTAGAAATGGGAGTTTCTCAAGAAGAAGTGCTTAATCAAGCTGACCAAGAAGTAAAGGAAAAACACAATCAAGATAATCAATAATTTGATACCCACAAGCTAGACGAAAAATCTAGCTATTTTTCAACCTAAAAATTATACAAGTTGAAATTTTTATTGATTAAGTTTATTTTAAATAATAGCTATTCTTTATCTTTAAATTCTTCAAATACTTTTTACAAATTAAAGATTTCATGTCAACAACATATCAAAGCTTCTACTAAAATATTTATAATTTTACCACAACATTCCCAACCTTGGTTCCAGTCAAAACATACTCATAGGCATCCACGATTTCCTCAAGTTGATAGGTTTTATCAACTACTGGTTTGAATTTTCCAGACTCCAACAAACCTCTAATATATTCCAAATCTTCTAGAGAGTTTTTTGGTAATGGAAACTTTACTTTGTGTTCCCCTACTGCTCCAAATATTTTTGTCCAAAGACTTAGGTAGACGTTACTAAACCTTGGACCAAATTCACTAGCCATAAAAATACCACCTTTTTTCAAAATTTTTTTGGACATGTGGTAGCTACATTTGCCTACGCTATCAAAAACCCAATCGAACTTCTCATCCAATTCTGTGAAATCTTCTTTCGTATAATCAATTACCTTTTTAGCGCCCAATGATTTCACCAATTCTATATTTTCACTACCAGCTGTTGCATCAACTCTCACTCCCATACTGACCAATATCTGAATAGCTGCCGAACCAATCGCCCCAGTTCCACCATTCACAAAAACTTTGTCACCTTTACTCACACCACTTGCTCGTAGGTATTCCAAAAAATAATGCGAACCTTCGCTCGCAACACCAGCAGTTTCATAACCAACATTATCTGGTATATTAGTCAACATTTTGTTCTCGCCAATGGCCATATACTCTCCATGGCCACCAAAAGTATCATCATCAAAACCAAAGACTCTATCTCCGACTTTGAACCTTTTTACACCCTTACCAATTTCAACTACTTCTCCAGCAAATTCACATCCAAGCACTTTATTTTTGGGAACCAACAGACCACTAAAAAACCTTACAATCCAAGGCTTAGCTAGCAAAAACCCACAATCCGTTCGATTCACTGAACTTACATGAACCTTGATCAAAACTTCGCCATCTCTAGGTCTAGGTTTTGCAAATTCACCAACTTCAATAACTTCACTGGGTTTGCCATATCGCAGATTATATGCAGCTTTCATATACCAAATATCAAATCATATTAGTTTAAATATATCAAGCAATTTATCGACAATAATGTATTAATCTCTTGAACAAAAAAAAACGATTTACACAAAAAATATGTCACAAATATCAAATACAGTGATAGAAAATGAGAATAAGTTTTGGTCATTGGTCTTTAAAAATGAATTTGATAACTCAAACAATAAGCTTTATAGTCACTATTGGTGGCAAAAATACTATGAAAGTATAACAAAGTATGTTACAAACTATTGTTCGATAACAGAATCTTCTCAAATTCTCGAACCAGGTTGTGGATCTGGCAAAGCATCAATACTTTTAGGCAAAAACATCCCAAGAACTCTCCTCGATATATCCCCCGAAGCACTAAAATATGCACAAATTGTATCTAAGAGGTTCAAAACAAAACAAATAAAATTTGAACTTGGTGATGTTTTTAATCTTAGGAAATATTATTCTGCTTATGACTTGGTGTGGAATATTGGTGTTGTTGAGCATTATTCATTAGAACAAATTGAAAAAATTTTTATTGAAATGGTTTGCTGTACAAAACCAGGTGGCTTTGTGTCTTTTGGAGTTCCAAATTTTTGGACAGGTGCTACCTTAAAAGCATACCTGTTAACCTTACCAATTATCAATAAAATAGCAGGGTATCGGCTCGATTCAGAAAACTTTTACTCTGAAAAATCTTAAACGATTTGATGGGGGTAGCTATCACCAAATCAAAACGAAAAACCCTCTCCTGTAACATCACTTATCATGGAAATCCTCTGAACATAGAAGCACTAAGAATCCTACAAGATAGTATTGGATTATTCTTAGCCAAAATCATACCAAAATCGCAATTTTTATCACTATACACATACAAAATAAATTAAGGATATGCTTGAAATTAACAAACACCATCAATCAATAGATTATAAAGTAGAGATAGAGAAAAAAATCGAAAATATTCGTGAATTCTTTACATCCAAAAATTATCAAGAAATACCAGAAGTACCTATAACTTCCAATATCGACCCAACTGTCAGATTCATCGGTTCGCATATTAGTGTTTTCAAGCCATATCTTGCCAACCAAATTATTCCAAACTCAGGAATTTTTATGAAACAAGAATGTATTCGAACTCACAATGTTAAAAATATCATGGACACCAAAAATACAATAAACTGGGGTTCAACTTTTCCTAGTATTGGTGCCTTAGTTGCTTATAACAAATTAGACCAAATATTACATGATGGAATAGATTTACTTAAAACCGTTTTTGATGTATCACTCAATCAAATTTACTTGAATATAAGTGATAAAGACATAGATTTAGCAGCTGCTATTAAATCTAATTCTCAATTAATCTCAAAAAATATTCTTTTTAACACAAAAGCAGATAATTATTATCGACACGCAATTGGTATGGATGGTATGATAGGAAGAAACTTCAATTTTGCAGTGGAAAATCATGGTTTGATAGAGGATGTAGGAAATTTGATTGTCATTGAAGATTCGCAAATAGGTCCATTTGCAGTTGAATTAGCAATCGGTATAACAACTATTCTTAAACAAAAGTATAATTTGCCGCATATTCTAGATTTGGAACAAGTAGACTCAAAAAGAGTTGAAGGAAAAGAGTCATCTCTGAGACGATTCGAGGATGGTCTCACTACAAGCAATAGACTGATCTTAGAAGGATTGAGACCCTTTGGAGATAATAATCAATCTAGAATACTGAAAAAATATATCAAATCTGTTATCTATCATTCACTTAACTTAGGGTATGTAGACTCAGATATCCAAAATTATATTCGAAACATCAATAATAAAAAAGTACAAAAGAATAATGAGCTTCTTTATGAATTCATTATTTTTTCAAGTCGCAAATTCTTGAAGGAAAAGTTAATTCCAAAGAAGATAAAGAAATCTATAAAATTTTAAACCCAACTCAAAATGACTAAAACAATTATACCCAAAAAACTGACTTCTAAATCTCATATTCGAGTCATTGCTTTATCGAGAAGTCGCAAACTACTAAGTGATTCAATTATACAATCAGCTATTCAAAATCTACAAGAAGTAGGCTATACAATTAGTTTTGGAAAAAACATAGATGAAGCAGATGAATTTATGAGTTCCAGTATAAAATCTAGAATTGAAGATTTACATGAAGCCTTTGCAAATCCAAATGTTGACGGAATATTAACTGTAATTGGTGGTTACAATTCGAATCAGCTTCTAAAGTATATCGATTATGATCTTATTAAGAATAATCCCAAGATTTTGTGTGGTTTTTCAGATATTACAGCTGTAGCAAATGCCATAACTACAAAAACTGGTATGATAACATATTCTGGTCCACATTTTTCTAGTTGGGCAATGAAAAAAGGTTTTGAATATTCCAAAAATATGTTTTTCCAGTGTTGTCACAATACTACTAGTTTTGAACTTTTACCTTCATCTGATTGGAGTGATGATCCTTGGTATCTAGATCAAGAAAATAGAGTTATGATGGAGAATGATGGACATTGGATTATTAATGAAGGTTATGCAATGGGTAAAACTACTGGTGGTCATTTGCGTTGTTTAAATGCACTACAAGGAACTGAATTCATGCCAGATTTACATGACAGTATTTTACTTTGTGAAGAGGATGCAGAAATAAATCCAGAGTTGTTTGATAGACAAATTCAATCCATTACCCATCTTCCAAATTTTAATCAAATCAAAGGAATTCTCGTTGGAAAATTTCAAAAAATACCAAAATGACAAAACAACTATTAGAAAAAATATTTCAATCCAAACCTGAATTTGCCAATGTTCCTATAATTGCAAACCTAAACTTTGGACATACAACACCAATAGTCACACTTCCTATTGGAGGAATAATCAAAATGGAGGCAATTAACAATAACACAAAAATACAAATAATAGATCATTAAACAAAAATATGCCCATACAAAATATATATGAACAAATACAAAACGAAGATATCAAGTTTATCCACCTAGATAAATCTGATTACCATATACCAATCTATAATCCTACAAATCATTATTTAGATCTTACATCAAGTCATTACTATCAAGGTTTACTCATTCTAAGACACTACATAAAACTAATTTCAGATTATTATTTTAGTAGAATTGTAGATGCCAAAAACATAGATTTGTTTATGCTTACCCCATCCATTTCTTCGCCGATGGGACCTGGTTCTGATTCGGAGGCAGTAATAATCAAATTCGGTAATCTTGAAACATTTTTAGTAGATTCATCACAGTTTGGGTTTGAGCCGTTACTTATGAACGGTCTTGAAAGATTATATTGTTATCTTCCTTCTATGCGTGGAGAAAATCCTGATATTAGGCATCTGAACCAATTTTATCACTGTGAGGCAGAAATACTTGGAACGCTTGATGACATAATATGGGTAGTAGAAAAATACATAAAGACTCTTTGTGAAGCTATTCAAAACTTTGAAAACTTACTTCATAAAATTTCTAATGATAGCACTAAAACTATGAAAACACTATCATCAATAACTGAGGTTCACGAGTTTCCAAAACTCACATTTACACAAGCTGTAAATCTTTTGGAACAATCTGGAAACAAAAATTTAGTAAACTATACTGATTTTGGAAGAGATATTACAGCCATTGGAGAAACAAAGCTAGCTAGAATATTGAATATCAAGACCCCTTTTTGGATTACACATTTTGATAGAGATAGAGTACCATTTTATCAAAAACCAATGGGTGATTGTGTTCTCAACGCAGATTTGATTTTTCCACCTTTGTTAAACAATTCCTTTGGAGGAGAAATTGTTGGAGCTGGTCAACGACAAAATAATGTATCAGAAATGTATAATTCCCTTGCTAG
The DNA here is from genome assembly GCA_012031925.1 of Candidatus Altimarinota bacterium. Taxonomy (GTDB): domain Bacteria; phylum Patescibacteriota; class JACMRA01; order JACMRA01; family JACMRA01; genus JAAUSE01. Next base: position 12,612 of record JAAUSE010000002.1, on the reverse strand, counting down.
ACAAAATCTGAGCCACTCACCTTATGAATGGTATATTAATTTGCGTAGACAACCTAATTATAAAATAACTAGTGGTTTTGGAATGGGGATTGAAAGATTTATTACTTGGATATTGGCAAGAAGCGATATCAAAGAAGCAATTATTTATCCCCGACTAAAAAATGTAAAAACTATTCCCTAAGAAATTACTCCATCTCAAATGGTTCCATACCTTAGATTATATGCAGCTTTCATAAAATAATAACCTTAATCCAAAATAGTATATAGATAAATGTCAACAGGGCAAAAAAAGCTCATTGACTTAGAAATATAATTATAGGATATCATATTAAATATATTTTTATTTTTTAAAACCTCAAAAGATCAGAACTTATCAAATTATGCACAAAAGGGTCAACCAAAAACCTTGGTTAATATTTTATATTTTACTCATTTTAGATTGTTTTGTTATATTGCTTCATCTGATTGGTGGATACAGATACCAACTATTCAACCTTGATCTTGAAAGAAACATACCAACTTTCTATCAGTCAATCAAATACATATTGGTAGGATTTCTATGTTTTGCTAATATTTTTCTCATAAAGCTATTAAAAAATTCTGATAAAATAATAGCAACTTTTTGGACAATACTTGGAATAATATTGGTTTATCTTGGCTTAGATGAAATAGGAGAACTACACGAAAACTTAGACCAAACAATCACTTTAATTATACCCAATATCGAAAGTATCTTTGACAAATTTTTCTTCTCAAATGGTTATGTCTCTTCACCTTGGATATTATACAACTTGCTAGCAATAATTATCCTTTCCCCAATTATAATTTGGATCTTCTACACTTCAATCAAGCTTTACCAAAAAAGAAACATCTATCTTCTCACAACCTTCTTATGCTTTGCATTAGTCATACTTCTTGAGTATATATCTACTTCTTGGGTTCATCCAATTATATATAATATACTAATAGTTATTGAAGAGTTCATAGAAATGTTTGGGATTAGTTTGTTATCAGTTTTCGTTAGCATAGAAACTTCTCAAAGATATACACAAATCAAAAACAAACTCAAGTAACTCCAACTGTACTACGATTACTTATTTCTATTATTTTTTTATAAACCATATTAATTTGGTAGGTAATATGTTTCAAGGCAACTAACAACCCTCTTGAAATCAAAAAATTAAGTAGTATAGTCCCTTTTCTAAAATACTTATAAACTACTTGATCAAGGAAGAAAATTATCAGGTGTCTAACTCCATTCGATGTTATTATTTAAAACCTAAATACACTAAAATTTTTGATATTTCTATCATTCTTTGAGAATATTTCAATTTTGACAAATCTAAATTCTTTTGTTTTGATAGATCCCTAATACTTTTCATCACAAAATTATTAACTACTCCAGTCATAACTCTTTGGTTGATTTTTTTGTAGTAAATAAGTAGATAAATAGTATTTTTTTGGGAGATTGTATTAATAAAAATTTCAACTCCAAAACTTTTCATCACATTTTCTTGAATCAATTTTGTTTGATCACTCCAAAAATACTTGTTAGTTGTAATAACTTGGAGTGAATAGACAAAACCTTTTACAGACACTGGTTTTTGAAGGTTGGTAATCGTAGCATTCGCAATATCTATTTCAGGTTTGATAGAATCAATTATTATACTATCTGAAACTGTAAACAATTTATGAATTTTTAATATTTGCCTGTAAGTAGCATTATTCAACGATACACAAAGATCACTAACTGGAAATTCTAAACCCTTGATTTTGTTTTGATAAAAATATGTATTTTCTAATACTTGAAATTCCGAGTCTAATGTCATCGTGCCAACTTCTCTCTTTAATTTTATAAAAAGATTTTTACTAATTATCACTTGGTTTAAATTCTTAATAAATGCTTGACTGTTATAGAATTCATCAAAATATTCCAATAAAATATAAATCCCTTGTCTGTTAATTATAAAATTTTGAACTTTTTGTTCAATTGGTTTAGCAAAACTTTGATCTGATATTATCATTAAGTAAAAAAAATATGAGCCATAATCAACATCTGACTTTATTAAAAATTTACTCTTATCAAAAAATAATGTTGCTTTGTTCATAAAAATAAAAAATGGCTACCATAATATGTATGACAGCCAAAGATTATTGTAAATTATTTTCTTGGACGATTACCAGAACCTCGTTCTCCAGTTTTTTTGGATCCTTTGTTTAGTCTAGAGTGCTCTTCTCCAAACAATCCAAGATTTCTTTCTCGATTCTGACCTCTACTTTTCTTGTTTCTACGAGCTTTGTCTAAAGCTCTTCTTTTAGCTTCTTTTTGTTGTTTTTTATTAGCCAAATTATTTCCTCCAAAAAACAATCTATCTTCCAAAAAAAGATAGATAGGATTTACTGATTTAACCATTATCATCAGCAACGACACATTAGAGACAAGGAAGCGTTCCTTGTAGTAGAATCAAGACTGATACTCTACTCACTAATTTAATATGATTAGTTCAAAGATTAGTATAAGCATCATCCCTAGAAGATTCTCTGGTATCACCAGTTCCAGTTGCAACTACATTTCCATCATTATCCGTAATAGTTGTTCTATAATTTCCAGACCAATCGGGTTTTTGTAACAACCAAGCTCCAGCCAAACCACCAACTAAATCACTTACAGTAGGTGTATTGGTTGAAGTCTCAACCGTGTATTTTTCACTCATTTCTTTACCTAAATATTTTGGACCAGTTATTTATTCAAACAAATAACTAATCAAAAAAAATAAAAAAATTGTCAAGATCATGTACTCAGCATTGCTTATTAACTAAATAAACCAAAATATTGTATATAAACTGCATAACCTTCTAATCAACTTTAAGTCAAAAAGAAACATCTATCTTCTCACAACCTTCTTATGCTTTGCATTAGTCATACTTCTTGAGTATATATCTACTGCTTGGGTTCATCCAACTATATATAATATACTAATAGTTATTGAAGAGTTCATAGAAATGTTTGGAATTAGTTTGTTATCAGTTTTCGTTAGCATAGAAACTTCTCAAAGATATACACAAATCAAAAACAAACTCAAGTAACTCCAACTGTACTACGATTACTTATTTCTATTATTCTTAAAATCCAATTTTGGAACTATTTTTTAGACTCGATAATGAAACACCACCAAGCATTACACCAGCAACTAAGAACATCATCGCGGCCATAACAGAAGAGTTTTTGAGCACACCTCCAGTTCTAAGCAAACTCAATTCAGGAATAACTACGCTTGTTGAATCCAAACCTTGAGTTGTTAATGGATCATTAGTTGGAACCACAAACTCAGGTATACCATCGTTATCAACATCATATTCCAAGAATGCTTGGTTCTCATAAACTGTTCCTCCAGTTGTATCATTAATCAAAACATCAAAGCTAATTACTAATTCATTGACTGAATCTAATTGACTTGTTCCACCAAGATCAGGACCAATATCAGCATTAACTATTACCCTTCCTCTTGGGTAAGTTGGACTAGGAGCTTCATATTCACAACTATTCACCACAGTTACACCTTCACCAACACACTCCAAATTACCAAAGAATTGAGTGTTTTCTGCAATTTCGTCTGTTATAACCACACCATTAGCACTATAATTAGAGTCATTTATCCAAACCATATTCCAGTTAATTATATTATTACCATCATAAGTTCCAGTTTTGATTCCAAATGGAGGATCGTACACATAAATCAAAAGAGCCAAATCATCTTCTGCCATTACAGGACAACTAGTGCTTGGAACAAAATCAAGAAGAAGAAGTTCACAGTTATATTCAATTATATTTTCATTCTCATCTGTAATAGTAGCTCTCACAGTTGCATCATTATCTACACTCGTATTGGTTACATATTCATAATAATATATCAAAGTATCTCCTGGAGCAATTGGAGTTGACCCACTAAGAATACTCATATCATCTTGATCAATTCCAAGAACTGCGTCAGTCACTTCAACCAATCCAAGATAAGTCTCGCCAGTATTTTCTACCTCAAAACAATATGTTACATCAGTGTCAGATCTTGTTGAATCAATTACTATAACTTCATCTTGAGATGATACTCCACACAAGACACCACTATCATGTCCAAGATAAAGGGTCTTATCAATTGTTATGCCAGGATCTTTTGGCTCTAAGGTTGTCAAATATAATGTTGCTACACTACATGCTTGAGGAAAACCATCATCGCATTTTTGATATTCAATAAACTCAGTTCCAACAAACTCTGGATCCGGTGTATAAACAAAACTTCCATCCATATTAATTGTTATAACACCTCCACTAGGTAAAGTATTAGGCAATCCAAATATCAACGTATTTCCTTGAAAATCTTTAGCACTCTCAACAATCTGATTATCACCTTCGAGATCAGAATCATTATCCAAAACATTTCCTGTAAGTGGCTCTCCTGACTCACCAATCTCTACATCATCATTTGCAAAGGTTGCATTAGATGTTGTTGATACCACATTAATTTCAAGGGTTGCAGTATCATCAAGCCCTTCCACATCCTCAATTGTATAAATAGCAGGCACTGTTCCCAAAAACCCTGGTTCAGATTGATAAGTATAAGTACCATCCACATTTACTGTAAGTTGCCCTGCAACCACCACATTATTCAGCTCATCTCTTCCATAAATTGTTGTAGTTATCCCTAGTGTCAAAACATCATCCACATCTCCATCACCATCAAGATCGACCAATACTTCAGTAACAGATAAAACATCATTTTCCGGATCGCTATCATTATTAATAAGATCTGAGTTAATTGTATTACCTGGAGTTGTTACTCCTGTATCATTTATTGCCACAGGTGGTTGATTGGTAGTTGGATCATCCTCATTGAGAACTTCAATTGATAATATAGCTGTATCTGTAATTGGAGCTGAGTTATCATCAATAATCTCATAATCCAAAGTTACCTCACCCACAAAATCTGTCTCTGGGGTGAAAGTATAAGTCCCATCATTATTCATCTCAATCACACCAGCCAAATCTCCTGTATTTGTATAAATCTCAGTTGGTGTTCCATCCAGTGGAATATTCAATGGAGCTCCAAATTGATCATACCCAGTTACACTAACAATGGATTGAACATCACCATTAACATCAAAATCATTGGTACTAATATTTCCACTAACTGGAATACCAAACGGTGTTTGATTTACATCATTTACTGCAACAGTTGTATTTGGAATCAATAATATTATTGTTGGATCATCATTTCCAGACAAATCAGTTGGATCATCAGATATATCAGTTACTAGAACGTTGAGTGGAGAAAACCCAGAAGCTGTTGCACTATTGGTATAATTCCTAGCATTTATATCAATCTGTGTGATTGAATAAGTTCCACTAAAAGTAGTATCATCAATTGCACCAGGCACTAATACTGAGATTGAACCACCATTAACCGTTATCAATGGATCGTTCACTTGAACATTAGTTAAATTAACATTCCCTGTATTTTCAACCAAAAATTGGTAAGTAATTGTTTCACCAACTTGAGACACACCGTCACCGTTTTCATCATTGAAGACAGCAGTTTTTTCTAATCTAATCTCAGGATTTTGAGGTACAGTTTCTACTGTTGGATCATCAGCTGGATCAGAATTAGTTCCACCCAAGCCGTCTGGAGTTTCTACACTTTCATCTCCCGCATCTGATGTGTCAGTCACTGGATCACCAAATGGATCTTCACCAGCAGCAATTGCAGTATTTTCAACATAACCAGTATTAATATCATCTTGAGTTAATGTATAACTAACCATACATGTTGCAATTTCCCCTGGGTTAAGACCAGTTGCCGAATCTATTGGAAATACACAGTTAGAAGTTATATCCCCACCAAGTTTGGTATCAGTAATAATTATATTACTCACTACAACATTTCCATCATTTTCAACAGTAATTTGATAATCAATTGTATCACCAATTTCAACTGGAGAATTATAATTAGTTGCAGTAGCTACTTTCAATGAACTTAACGAAGGTGTAATTTGGTTACTAGTCAAATATAATGTAGCTGTATCACATGCCTGAGGAGTTCCATCGTCACAGACTTCATAAGTCACAACCTCAGTTCCCACAAAGTTCGGGTCTGGTGTATAATCATAGCTTCCATCAGTATCGATAATCAAACTGCCACCACTTGGAAGAGTGTTGCTAGTTGTTCCATCAATTGTTAAAGAATTATTAGAACTATCAGTAGCAGAATTGACAACTTGATTATCCACCTCAGGATCAAAATCATTATCCAGTAGATTACCCAAAAGTTCCTCACCTCTTTGGCCACTATTCGTATCATCTGTTGCAAATGTATTATTATTGTCTGCAGGAATGACTTCAATATGTAGATCAGCATCATCCATTAAACCTTCAGGATCTAGGGCTGTATAGTTCACAAACACATCACCAATAAATCCAGGAATTGGATCAAAATTCCAAGTACCATCAATGTTAAGTGTCAACTCACCAGCAAGAACATCATTATTACCAGAATCTTTTCCATAAACATTTGTTGGAGTACCTAAAACAATAACATCATCCACATCTCCATCACCATCAAGATCAACCAGAGCCAAATCAACTGTAAGAGTATCCCCATCAATATCAGAATCGTTAGTAATAATGTTACCACTTACATTAATATCTTCTTCAGTTGTTGCATCATCATAATTAGCATCAGGTGCCTGGTTAATAGCTGGGTCATCTATTGCAAATACTTCAATTGTCAACCTAGCTGTATCAGTTGCAGGAGCGGCATCATCATCCACTGCAGTATACATAATCTCTACTTCTCCAATAAAGCTAGTATTTGGGACAAAAGTATATGATCCATTCGGATTTATAGCTATAGATCCAGACAAATTCCCCAAAGAGTCATATATATTAACTGGTGTTCCATTAATAGGAATATTAACAGGAGAACCAAAACTATCCAAACCAGTTGCATTTGTAACACTTATTACATCGCCTTCATCATCACTATCATTGGTCAAAACATTTCCAATCACAGGAGTATCTTGAGGAGTTTGATTTATATCATCGTATGCATCAGTAGTGTTTGGATCAAGTAAATTGACAATTGTCGGATCATCAGTAGGATCTCCATTGGTTGTACCAGAAGCATCAGGAGTTTCCACAAGCTCATCACCACTATCAGAAACATCAGTTACACCATTAGCCTCCGGGTCTTGGGCTGTAACAGTAGCTGAATTTTGCACATAACCGTTATCTATATCATTCTGTGTAATTTGATACGTAGCTGTAAACGTAGTATTATCAATTTGACCTGGATTCAAAGAAGCTATTGGACCACCCACTATATTCAAACCTGGTAACAAATCATCAATTATAACATTTGTCAAAGTAGTATTACCAGTATTTTCAACGGTAAAAGTATAGTTTACTGGTTCACCCACTTCTGCACTATTGTTAGTATTAAAATCCACAAACATTCCTAGCTTTATCAAACTAAGTTCATCAGATTGAGGCAGATTGGTAATAGTAGGATCATTTCCTGTAGTAGGATCAGATGGATCATCAGAAAAATCAATAATTGTTAGTCCATTTCCATCATCAGCAACTACAAAAGCTTGATTACTTACAATTCCAGCATCTATATCAGCTTGTGTCAAAGTATAATCTGCCGTATAAATAACACTACCTGTTGAGCCATTAGCCAAATCAGGGTTATCTCCTTGCCCATCAATATTTTCATCTCCACTCACATAAACTGGGGCAGGCAAAGTTCCAGTTCCAGTAATGATGCGGCATCCTCAGTCAGTACAATATCAACAACATCTGTAATACCAGTGTTTGTAACAGTGTATGTATAAGTCATTGTTTCACCAGGCTGAGCCAAGCTATCGCTATTTTCATCATTAAATGTTGCTACCTTATCTAAAGCTATTTTTCCATCAAATTGACCAATGTCACAAATAGCATTTATTGCATCAGTTATATAACTTTGTGTTGGATCCGAAGCATCTGCGTACGTAGGCACTGATACAACTAGTCCATTTGGCCCTGCTGCTGCATCAATTGTAGGTCCAGCTGGTCCAGATCCATTTCCATACGCAGTAGCAGCCTCAGCAATTACAACTATTACTAACGCAGAGCCATCAGGGCCAGCAGCTCTAACATTATTAGCCGCATTTATCCAAGGAATTCCTCCCCCTGTTCCTGTAAGTTGAGATTGGCTTGCATCAGTTAATAGCACTCCTACTTGTGGTACTCCTGTTCTGCGACCATTTCCTCCATTAATCAAATCTGCCATATGTTGAGTTGCTTGATCAAGAAGAGTTCCACCTCCGCCAGCCTTGGCACCATATAATTCTCTAATACCCTTACCATCACCATCTATGACTAGATTACTATTTCGAATCAAACCAGAATCATCAGGATCACCAAAATCTTCAGTTATAGGAATAATCACATCATTCACAGTTGTGTCCCAAGCGTAAGCACCAGCTTGAGCTCCAGTTGTGGCATCATAAGGAAACCCGTCACTGATTTGATACATAAAATCCAAAGCATGGTTAAACTCAGTTGGATCAACCGATCCAGACTCATCATTAGCAAACCAAATATCTGCTCTAATATCATCACAAATAAATGCAGCATCAGTTTCAACATCATACTGATTATTCAACTCAAATATCAAATCAATATTCAGCATCGAATAAACCGACAATAGGATGGTAAAAAATCCAAAAAACTTCAAAATACTTTTCTTCCACAATTTTTGTTTTTGTAACATATTTCTTTTTGTTATAGTTGCCGTATTACAACTAATTTCTAAGATTATACCACCCAAAATAAATCTAGTCAAAACTTTTAAAAAATTTACCTACCTAATTATATCAAAAAATTATAATTTCAAAAAAGTTCAATACCTAATCAAAAGCTCATTAAATAAACAAAAAAATAAAAAATTCAACAAAAGTATTTAGTTAATCGCTAAATAAATATAAGTCTTTACTAATTAAATACCCCTATCCTCTCCTAACAACTTCACTAACTTTCTCACTGTATTTATATTCCTCACAGTCATTTGTTTATAGAGTTTTGTACCAACCAAATCATTCATCTTACTTTGGTTAAACTTTGACTTGTCCAAATGCCAGATTATCGAGCCTTCAAAATACTCAACCACATCCACATCAGGATTTTGCTTAACATATTCTAATACTTTTGGCTCATCAACCTCATTCCACAAAAACATTATATCAGTTCTTTGCTGCGAATTATTAAGCCAATCTTTAGAAATATGATCAACAATAGACTTTATGTTTTGGTAGTCTCTTAACAAGACTCTTATATTGAGGTGAAAATCTTCTTTAATTCCTTCCTCAATTTTTTCAACTATCTCCTCCACACTTTTGGCATCTGTCTCAAAAATAACATTCCCCGAATTAATATAAGTAACAACATTCTCCAATCCTTTACGCTCAAATGTCTTCTTGAGCATTTTCATATCAATCTTATTTTTCCCACCGACATTAATCCCTCGTAATAATGCAACGTATTTCATAATAATAATTAGCCATCCAGTACAGCTTTCCCACTGATTAAGTCTTTATAATAATCTGATTTCATTTTTAGTTCTGTAATTTTCAAGAATCTCATCTCTTTCTCACTCTTAAACAAAGAAGAATCCAAAATTGCCTCAGCTTCATCAAGAGTTTTTAACCTATGAGCAACAACCAAGGTAAGTGAATCTTGAGACAACTCTTTTATCATCTTTGTAATAGCTTTTTCACTGATTTCATCTAACGAGCTCGTAGGCTCATCGATCAATATTAACGATGGTTCAAAATACCTTGCACGCAGATAAAGACCTGCAAAATTCAATCTTTGTCTCTGACCACCAGAAAGGTTAACCCCACCTTCTCCAATCAAAGTATCTAGTCCTTCTTTGGGTTCAAAAATATCCCAAAGCCCCACCTTTTTTAACAATTTAACCAAATATTTATCATTATACCTACAATCTTCAATTGCTTTATCAGGTAAACCAAACAACAAATTATATTTTAATTTACCCCGAAGACTTGTACTTGTCTGCATCTGTAAAGCGATAAGATCTCTTCTTGAGTGATCACCCACAGAGTATATATCAACACCATCAATCAATACATTGCCTTTTTGAGGATTCAACTGCCCACCAAGAATACTTATCAAGGTACTTTTGCCAGTACCACTCGGACCTATAATACCATACAACTTATTCTTCTGAGTTTTTTTGACCATTAATTCCAAAAAATGGCCATCCAATACTTTGGTTTTGTGGTTATAGTCGAATTTGGCAGGTGTGATTTTTATACTAAACATACTATTGGTTTAATTACTATTTTGATTATCGTCCAATACAGGAAAAGTTTGCTCTCCATACTCATTAATCAACACATACACATCTTGGATCTGTTTATAGTTGGTAATAAGGTTTTGGATTTTTCTACCAGAGTTGACCACAAACAAAAAAGTGGAAAAGTAAGTTATCAACAACCCAGTAACCAAAGGCAAGTCGACCATACCATCAAAATACATACCTCGAAGAGTAAAAGCCAAATAAACAAAACTAATTATAAACATCAAGCGAGGTATAGTTTGTGTAGATATATAAGTCATCCAAATAGTTGCCAATACAGAAGAATATTCTTTTAGTCTGTTTTTTATCTTAATTACAAAAATATTTGTTGCAAATCCTGACCTAATCAAGACAATTTGAGCAACAGCCTCTACAGTCACTTCAGAGACTTTATCACTATATCGAATTTCATTGTCAACCAACACCGGTGCTACAAAGAATTGACTAATTGTTGTCAGAATTACAATCACAATCAATGTCAACAAAATCACCAGTCCCAAAAACGTATCAAAACTAGTTAATGCAATACCAATAACAATTATCTGGACAAACGTAGGCAAAATATCAAATAAGATATTATCAAAAAAAATTTCCACAGCATTGATAGCTTTAGTGCATTTGTTAATAATTTTGCCAGTTGAGCGATAAGTATGATTAATAGGATCTACAACTAAAAGTTTTTTGTAACAAGAATATTCAAAAGATGATCTTAGTTGAGCCTGAGCCCTTGCATAAAAATAGATTGACACCCAACCAAATACCCAAATCAACAAAAACACCAATACAAAACCATAGATAAAATATATTTCATCTTGAAACAAATAAGTAGCAATATATGTTGGAGCTAGCGTCAAAAAACTCCAAACCATTGATTCTATTACAAATGTAAAAGTTATAGATCGAAAATACGGCCCAAAAATTCTATAAATAGGTTGACCAAAATCAACCTCACTCAAAATTAAGGGTTTTGCAAAGCCAAAAAACTTCCTCAAATTTTTAAAAAGCTCAACTTTATTTTTCATAGACATCTTTATCAATTACTGGATATGTCTGTTTACCAAATGTTCTAATATAATCCCATAAGTCATTCATATCCTCAACACCTTCAGAAAAATTTGCCACAGTTTGACCAACTCTAGTTATTTGCCTTGTTCCAGCCATATAGGTTAACAAAAGTGCAATTGCTAGTGTACTATCTATTTTGTTCTGACTAATCAATTCAATCATTACTATTACCATCCAAACTACAGATCCAGTAATCAATAACCTGGTTACAAAAGTCAATATACTCCGACTCAATACCATTATCGAACGTGCTTCAAATCCAATTTTTTCATATTTTATAGTTTTTGATATTTGTTCAGTAGTAGAAAAACTAGCTCTTATAAATGAGTTTTGAAAAAGGTTTTCCGTAGCTATAGCTCTAATTTTGTCACGATAAATAATCCAAAAAGGCATAAAAACTTTTGTAATAACAACATGTCCATAAAATGAAGCCAAACTAATAGCCAAAAAAGATCCAATTCCAATCAAAGCAAGCTGGTTTGAAAAAGCACCTAAAGCAACCACAACCGTAAAATAACCAACCACTATATCAATCAAACTAAAAAGCAAAATATCAATAGTAAAAGACAACTGTCTTCCAGTTGCCTCAATTTTAGATTGGATAGTCCCTGTAGATTTGGTACTATGATAAATAGGGTCAACAGTCAAAAAATAAGTATAACAAGCGTTCAATAAACTTCCTTGAATACTTGAAAAAGCTGTAGCAAAATAATATAATGATATTCTATTAATTATTTCCAAAACAAAATATACCACCACATACAAGAGTAAATATTGATAATTTAATTGGGACAAAGACAGACCTAAGATTAAAGGGGACAAAGAACCAAAAACTGATTGTAATGTTTCAGAAACAATTACCAAAGAAAATTGAAATGGCTTTTTAAAAAAAATCAAGTACCAAGACTTCTCAAAATCAACATCAAAAAATTCAATTCTTTGCTTGATTCCTGAATGTTTCTTAAAAAACTTATATATCTTTTTATTATTGTTTACCAAATAATTTGTTATATTCATTATATTATTATATTTATTAGACTTCTTGCGTTAAACAATTCCATATCAGTAGTTTAGATAGTGAATTACTGAGGTTTCATAAAATATTTTTTGATAGCCTTAGCTATTAGAA
>JAAUSE010000016.1 GCA_012031925.1 Candidatus Altimarinota bacterium | reverse complement strand
AGGAGCGGCATCAATATCTTCAAATTTTCTAGCCTTAGCATTTCCTAGCTTAAAAGCATAATCAACTATTGCGGCTGTCAAAGTTGTTTTCCGTGATCTACGTGACCTATAGTTCCAATATTTACGTGAACCTTATTTCTATTAAATACATCTGCCATAAAAATTATAAATAAATTTTCTAACTATTCACAAACTAAACAAAAAACCCGATTATGTCAACACCAAAAAAGTGCCAATACCCAAAAACCTCAATTGACCAAGTTGATTAATCTAATTTTATTAAGAATATGTCTAAAAAACTAGTCATTATTGTTTTTGTTTTTCACCTTTTTTTGCCAAGTATTCCAGCTCAAGCCCAGACCACACAAACAAACTTCATTGATATAAAAACTATAAATAACCAAAATGAACTGATCATCAATTACAAAATAGAACAAACTTTTTTTAGCGATCAAAATAGAGGTATTTTTTTGAGTTTACCCAAATTTACCAAAGGCCAATGGCTTGATTATAAAATCATGAAAGTAGTCAAATCATCTATTCAAAATCCCTCACCTATAGAAGAACCTTATTCAATTATTCATGAACAAAACCAATTAAGATTTCGCATAGGCCAAAAAAATGTTTTCTTAAACCCTGATACATATACATACAATTTTACAATTCAAACCAACATAAACCCTAATTATCAAATACAACCAACCCTACTTCAAAACTGGACAGATGAAGTTAATAATATTACATTAGATAACCAAACAATCTGTCAAAATTTGAATGATTGTAGTAATGCAACAATTACTAGTAACTTCAACACGGACAAACCTTTTTTAAATCCTATACTTAGCCTATTCAATTATATAAGAACCTACATAATAAGCTTTGTTGCTATTATACTACTAAGCTATTTTTTGTGGAAAACTCTTTCAAAAGACCCAAAATCAAAATCCACCAATACCTCTATCCAATTAGAGGCTCCTAACAATCTTTTACCATGGCAAAGTCATTTTATTTTTAGTGAAGGAGGGGTTGACCTCAAAAAAACTTTAATATCTTACTTATTATGGCTTAATCACAAAAAATACATTCAAGTAATTCCCAAAGATAAATATACTAAACAAATTGATTTGATTAATATAAGTATTCAAAAAGAGCTTCCAAAAAACCTCCTTCCTGATATATTCAACAAAACAATAGAATCTATGGTTGATAAAGGACTCAGTAAGGGTCTAAAGAGTTCCCAGATTAACCCCACTCAACATTCAGGAGAGTTGCACAAACACATCTACAAAAGCCTAGCAAATAAATATTCCCAAAAACCTCTTCACGAAGTCCTCGCCATATGGGTTCTACTTAGTTTTTTCATAGTAGTAGGAGAAATTATAGTTCTAAGTAATCTTCAAAAAATCTTATTAATTGGTGATAGTTGGGGGGTTTTCACCTTACTTAACACCATCTTTTTCTGCCATTTTTACTATGGATTCTACAAAAATGGGGTAATCTTACTACAAGTGGTGTAACCGATAAAGATTACATCAAGGGTTACAGGCACTACTTAGATTATGTTGTTAGGGAAAAGTTAGACTTTAGTAACAATCCCAACCATGGTGTTCAATATTACCTAAAAAATGTACCATATGCAGCTTCTTTTGGATTTTTGGAGGGATTCAACAAATATTTCCACAAGTTATTCCCTCAAGATATTAACATTAACAACACCTCTAGTTTGGCTACAACATTCAACTCAGCTAGTTTTTACACACCACCATCTTCGTCAGGATCTAGCAGTGGCGGATCAAGTTCAGGTGGTTTCTCTGGCGGCGGCGGAAGCTGGTGAGAAATTCATACACAGTCTTAGAAAGTATACAGGATACACATTAACCCTTTACATTACACGTCCGCGAAACCTATCAAATAGGTAACTCTGTTGTCGATTTGATATGTACAGCAGTGTAATGGTTTAATGTAGTTCGACTATACATCAAAATGCTATGCTTGACATACTCTCACAGATAGCTCAAATTCTTTTTATGAAATCACTCAAAACATATCAAAAACCATTGATTTTTGTAACCATAATTATTTTAATTATAATAGCCTACAACTCTGGACTACTCAAACTATTAACGCTTGAGAATCTGCAAAACAACCAAGATTGGCTGATCCAAAAAAGAGATGATAATTATACACTATTTGCTCTACTTTACACAATTATTTATATTGTTTCAGTTGCCTTTTCTTTACCAGGAGCCACTATTCTAACTCTAACTGCGGGTTTAGTCTTTGGTCTTTATGGAGCAATATTTGTGATAATTGGTGCTAGTATTGGGGCTGTTCTTACAGCTTTATTAACTAGGTATTTGTTCCGTGACAGCCTAGAAAAAAAGTTTGAAAATCAGCTCAAAACCTTCAATCAAAAAATCAATAAGAATGCTGTGAGTTATCTATTAACCCTTAGGTTGATTCCAGCCTTTCCATTTTTTTTAATTAACATCTTAGGAGGACTATCTAGAGTAAAAATTTTCACCTTTGCCTGGACTACAATAATTGGAATTATTCCAGGAACCTTAGCTTTTGTGAATGCTGGCACTGAAATCTCCAAAATAGAATCAGTTAGTGATATTCTCTCTCCTAACTTAGTTGGTAGTTTCTTAATTCTCGCCATAATTGCCTTAGCTCCAAGTTTTTTCAACAAAAAAAAGTCTTCTTAAAATACTGTCACCAAACTAGCAGATCAAGCATTCAAAAATCTATTTTTATTAAGAATTTTACCATATCGTTTTCATCAATCCCAACAAGATTTCTGATGTTTTTTTTGACTGGCAAAATATATCGATTGTTACTAGAGTCAGGGAAAATTGAAGTCGTCCAGATCTGATCATTGATAATTACTGCTACTGGAATTGAACCAAAACCTCTTTTAGCAAATGGATAGTTAGTTTTAATATCTATTGATTCTGTTTGCGGCAATGACAAAAAGTACCATGAACTCTTACCCCCACTCCATTTCCAGAGCTTGGACTCAAATTCATATTTTTTAGATAGCATAATAACACAAATGTCAACTATTTTTATATTTGTCAAAAACACCTGAACCTGTCTAGTTAATAATATCATTTTTTTAATTATACATATAGTGTGCTTGAATATTGCAAAACAAAAATAAAACAATCTATTTTTATGTACAGTTTTAATTTTTTGAACATAGCCATAGCTATGGTTAAAAAATTAAAATCAATAATCAAGTATGCTAGGTGTATAAGTAAAGGTGATAAATGTCTATGTGTATTAACTAGATAGGTTCCTAATCAACCCGTCGCAATATACCAAAGCCAAACAAAAAGGTTAGTTAATAACAACTAACCTAAAATCTATCTACTAAATAGGATACACATTAAACCTTTACATTACACGTCCGCGAAACCTGTCAACATAGGTAACTCTGTTGCCTATTTGATAGGTACAGCAGTGTAATGGTTTAATGTAGTTCGACCATACCTAAATACTTAGGACTTCTTTGTAAGGAATTTGGTTTTTGAGAACAAAATCCGAAGAAGGTGTTACAAAAAAACCAATAACAAAAGAAACAGCTAACAAGACAAGAAAAGCCTGCCAATCGTTGAGTTCATTAAGTTTCATTTTTGACTCCAAAATTTCTTTTCCTAAATCTCAAACAAAGAAAAATATTTGTCAAGAAAAAGCTCAAGAGCTTTCAAAATTATCAAGCTCTTACAAATTAAAATATTTCAAATAGCGTAATCAATATCAGATTGAATAATACCCCTTGGGGTATTGACACAACCTAATAAAATCTTTATTTTGAAACTATGTCAAAAAAAGTAGTAGTCGTTGGTTCTGGTTCAGGAGGTCTTACAGCCGCAATTGGTCTGTCAAAAGTTGGATACCAAGTGACTCTTATAGAAAAAGATCATATTGGAGGAGACTGTACTAACTATGGATGTATCCCTAGTAAAGCACTACTATACAGAGCCCATAGACTTCACAACAGCTACGAAACATTTGATTATATAAAAGATTTGGAAAAAACATTTCAAAAAAAAGCCAACGAAGCACTTCAACAAGTAAAAGATGTTGTCAAAAGTTTCCAAAAGCATGAATCACCTCAGTGGGTTCAATCCTTTGGCATCAAATTAGTTATAGGAGAAGCAAAGTTTTTGTCAGCAAATTCAGTAATTGTTGGTCAGCAAATTTTCAAATTTGATAAATGTGTTATAGCTACTGGAAGTACCACCTATATTCCAACAATCAAAGGAATTAAAGATACGCCATTTTTGACTAATACAAACATCTTTAATCTCAAACAAGTACCCAAGCACCTAACAATGATCGGAAATGGACCTATTGGGATAGAGTTAGGTGAAGCTTTTGCTTGCTTAGGAAGTCAGGTTACTGTTATTGGAAATAGCAACACTATACTTAACAAAAGCGATCTAACATCTTCAACCAAGCTCAAAAAATACCTTGAACAAAAAAAAATCCAATTCAAAACAGCTCACACTAAAAGAATCGACTATAAAGCCAATCAATTTTCTTTAGAATTCGAAGATGGAAGTAGTCTAAAAACTGAACAGTTGTTGATAGCCACAGGAAGGCAGCCAAATGTTGACTTAGATCTGCAAAGCGCTGGTATAGACTTCAGTCACAAAGGAATTTTGGTAGACAAATACACCAGAACAAGTAACAAAGATGTCTATGCAATTGGTGATGTGGTCTCAGGAGTACCAAATTTCACTCATTATGCCTATCATATGGGTAAAACCGTAGTAACCAATCTCACAATTCAAAAATATACACAACTCCCAATTCATTTTGCCAAATATTCACTAAATCTAGTACCTTCAATAACATTCACATCTTTGGAATTAGCAGAGGCTGGGTATAATGAACAAGATGCTATTGCAAAATTTGGAGAAAAAGCTATAGCAACATATATATTGAATTTTGATGATGTTGACAGAACCATAACTCACAATCACGAAGAAGGACACATCAAACTAATTACTAAAGGCTTTTTTGGAAAAATTATCGGAGTTTCAATCCTTTCAACTAGAGCTGGAGAAATTCTACCAGAAATACAAACAATGATAGCCAATAAAAAAAATATCTTGTTCCTCAATAAACTAATCAGAGCCTATCCTTCATACACATCATCATTAGATAATCTATTCAAAGAGTGGATCTTTAGGAAAATTCCCAAAAAAAACCGGCTCTAAAATAAATAGTAACCGGTAATAATTTTTATGCAATCAGACTTAAGTTAGATTCTTGCAGAAAACAATCTAGAAGGTTTTGTTTGTAGTTTTCGTAGATTATTTTTGCGTCAACTTTAGTAGTAGAGCGAATTGCTGAGTTTTGAATCAATTTTTGACTAATTTGAGAATTATTCAAACTTGACTCAAAAATCCGAAATTTTGGACAATAGCCTCCAATTTTTAGTTGACCCGAATTAATTAGCCTAATACTCTTAACTCCTTTATGGATCTCAAGATTAGAACCAATTGACAGAACTTCAAGTAACTCAACAAAAGACACAATATCTCCATTAGATAACAGTCTAATTGGACTAGGAACCTTGAGAATGATTTTTATAGAAACTTCATTCATACTATTAGCAGGCTTGATGAAACGATCATCCAACCTACTAACATTATCAATCTTTCTTACTAGATCTTTGATAATTACTTTACCCAAACCTCTATCAAAACCATATTTGACAAAAACAGGATAACAGTTATCATTAACCACCTCAATTGAGGTATAGTCTTTATAATCAAGCTGAGGCTGCACAAGTACAACTGATTTGTTTTTGAAACTTGTATCCACAAGTAATTGATCCAGAAATAATAGATCAAGTTGAAAACTAGATTTTGGTGCAATCGAAAAATTACTAGAATCATCAACTACAGAATAGTTTATCTTTTCTTTTGTTGAAGACCAAGGAATTTTTTTACTGCATAAATACCGATCAATATCTAAAGATAGTGATACAAAATTTTCAAACAATGTTGTCTCTATCTTAGAATAATAATCTTCAAGATTAATGTTATCTACTTTTCCATCATCAATAATAACACCTTTTTGAGGAGTATACATAATTGACTGATTTGGGGCTGTTAATCTAACAAATGGTTGATTATCAAAGGACTTCAAGTGCAACAAAGCGTTGCAATTATAGCCTTCCAACCTCTCCAATTCAAGGTTAACCTCTAGATCACAATCAAAAGCTAAAACTTTGAGCATACTTTCTTTTGGGCAGAATACTTCAAAAGTATTAGAACTAAGTTGACTGTATATTTGATGACCATAGCCAGCTAGGCTTAACATTTGATTATTTGCAATCTCTTCACTAGTAAGATCCTCAAAAGCAAAGAAATTTTTATCGCATAAGTACAATCCATTTCCAAAAACTTCAGATTCTTGAACTAGATGCTTTGGGCGAATAACCCTTTGCAACATTTTACTTGCAGTATCACTCCATATCTGGTTAATCACTAGTTTAAGATATTTTTCTTCATGCTCTTTTATAATTACCTTACTTTTGTTCTGACCGAGAATGATCAAAGAATCAATCTTCTCAGGAAAAGTAACACTCAAAAATGACCCTAAGTCTATTGTTTTTGCTAACAAACTCATAATTCCTCCAAATGAATACAAACAATATAGCACAAAAAAATTCATTTGGCAAGCAAAAATAACCTACTTAATGAGCACTTTCTATTATATCAACTACTGGACATAGTATGCTCGAGCACAACACTCAAATTAATCAAAAACCGACTAAAGGTTCGTAGATTCTTCCTACAACTGATATTGATGTAAAAATTGTTTGAAAATAGTCACAAAGCAAGCTCCTAAAACTTGACAATAAAGCTTATTTATGGTCTACTAAAAAACAAAGCTATTGTTTAGGTACAGCAGTATAATGGTTAATGTAGTTCGACTATAGTTTCTAATTACACAAGTAAAATTCTAACAAATGAACCAAAAAAAAATCTCCTTTCAAAAAGAAAGGAGATTAATATTAAAGGAAATATCATGAAAACAACAGGCTGTCCCCCCGCACAAGATTAGTAGCTGGTTCTAAAACCCACTTCATGGAAGCTGGATTTAGTAGTAGTATGACTGGTAGAATCAATTTTTAAATTCTCTTGAGTCCAAAACCCCTCATATGCATGAGTTTCTACATACTTATACAAGCCATCTTTATAGCCAGAGATGATGTCTGTCGATTTGACATAGCCATCAGTTTAACCATTCGAGTACCACTTACTTTAGTAACCGTACTCGAATGGCTAGAACCAGATTCAAACCGATTGGTAAGCTCTAATGCACTAGCATCACTAGCACCAGCAACAACCAAAGCACCAGCGCCAACAGCAAGAACTAGACCTTTTTTGACGATAGATTGTGTGGACATTTTTTTCCCTCAAGATTAAAATACAAGATAATAATTAAATCAAGGATATTGGCACCAACATATTTATTGATGTCAACATTATTTCCTCAATTCGATTAAAAACTTATCTAATACAAAAAATAGTTTTTGTCAAGTACTTTTTTAAGATTTATCAAAAAATCAAGATTATTTCGATTTATTTTTGTCAAAAAAAGCCATATAATTGATTAAAAAAGAAATTTTATATTTTTTAAATTGTTAATAAAATTTTTATAAATTTATCAAAATAAACACATTTTTTGCCAAGAATTTTAAGCCAAAAAAAAGGTGATTACAACAATCACCGCAATCAATCCAGTTTATTTGATCAATATTTTGAGATATTTACCACTCTTGGCCATTTCAAAAACATAACTATACAAACTTTTGGCATCATCAGCATCTAATCTAATACAACCATTGGATACCAAACCTTTTGAAGCTAAGGTGATAGGAGGTGGACAAATCTTTTTCAAATCCTTTTTTTGTGAAATATAAGATTGCAAACCGTAACAATTATCAGGTTGAGTATGTATAACTGGAACCATTTGCCTACCAATCCAATTAGTGGGCTTTCCATCTTTTATTGGAACTATAGGCATCGAGTACCAAGCCATCAAATTAGAATTACCCCAACCAGAAAAATGAGTAACTCCATCATTAATTCTTTGCTTATCAATTGTATAATCTCCCTTAGGAATACGAAGTCCTATTGCCTTAGCAACACCCACTCTTTCAATCCTAGAAGAATAACCATCATTAATAGTCATAGTAGCTTTTACTTGATCAATTGTAATATGATATTGAGGCTCTTGGTACTCTGGTTCAGCACTTGCTGGTTTTGCAATAGCTAAGCCTTGATAAACCAATAACGTAAGTATAGTGGTCAACAAAGATCTCTTCATCAAATAGTCCTCAATTAATTATATTTATCTACAAGCACAATTAAGGATAACTTGTCAAGAAAAAAACCCTAGTAAACTACTAGGGTATGAACCAACACCAAACAAATCAGAAATTCTACTAATTGCTAGCAGGAATTCTAACTGGAGGAGTTGGGGTATATGAAGGATGAGCTTTAGTAGGAGTTTCAATAGTTTCTGGAACCATTTCTTTTTCAACTACTTTTACTTTTGATGCAAGCATCTTATTACAAAGTGCTGCATACTTTTGGGCAACTTCAGGCTTGAGATTTGCCAAAGTAATCCAGTCTTCTGAGGTAAATACATAACCTGCAGGCATCTTAGACGAAAGGTCCAAGCAGGCCCTAATGGCCGCAAAACCATTAGAAGTTGCGTATTTTTCTTGACAAAGTCCTTTACCTTTGGAGTCAAAAGGATGAGAATAGTATGCACCAAGGTTAATTGCACCTGGATTACCATAATCACCATAGTTGCCAAAAGTGCTAGATCCAGAAGCATAAATCCCCAAAGAAGCAACTGCATAACCACAATCGTCAAGTTGTGTACGATTAGCAGCTCCGTCATTATTAACACTAAAATAAGCACCACCAACGTTAGTGTTGGAGACACTTGATCGAGGTGAATTTTCAGTAGAAATAACCTTAGTGTTTGTGGTTACATCTTTTTCAATTACACTGTTATTAGGCGTACTTTGACTTGAATCTTTTTCTGATGAAGCCATGGCTGCTGGAGCTGAAATAAACCCCAAAGCCAAAAATGCAGACAAAAGAACAATCTTATTGAAATTAACTTTCATGATGGTTTTCTCCTAAACCTCAAATGTTTTTGAAAAATCAACTACTCTTTTGAACTGTAATAGTCACTAAGAGTCAATTAATATTCCAATTCCTGATCTACCTAAACCATATTTTCATTATTGTCAAGTTTTTTTCTGAACCTGTTGAAAACCTCCTTCTTGACAAAATCACAACTATCTGCTAGAGACAACATATTGTTCTTAATCGAGGTCTGATTATGTCTATTATTAATAGTGATAGTCCGCATAAAAACATCAAGTTTGTTGTGTTTTGTTCTTTGAGTATAACCGCAGCTTTAGCTAATTCTTCCCAAGCACGAGCTTCAGAAAATGAATTATGGGAAGTGAATGTAAATAAGAATAACACTATCGCTTCTAAGCAACTAACATCATCTCAAGAGTTGGTTGATAATTACAATCCCAAATATTACCCAACAAGCTATGGGGTAATACAAAAGGAGAAAACACTAAAAGCAAAGAAAAAAAGTACAGTTTTTATTCTCAACATTTCAACCGAATCACAGCATTATGAAAACAAGAATACAGATCAGCAAATGCTGGATAGCCTTTGTAATGATCATCTATTAGGTGATCTTGAGTATTCACAAGAAAATACTGAACAAAAAGAATATTCCCGCAGAGTAATAACCAAAACTTGTAACCAAAACACAGCCCAAAAAGCTAAACAAGCGGATTACCAAAAGCGTTTTGACAAGTCTGTCTATAATTGGCATAGTATTTATGCCAACAATCCTAACTGGACTCCTAAAGAATATCATAATTATATTTGATGTACAATAGCTATCCACATAACCATTTCCACTACTTAATTAGTAGTGGCTTTTTTTAAAAAATACGCACAAAATCATTGTGCGTGCAAACTATATTATTACTTTCAGTAGAATCACTGCCTCACAGAGACCCAAGAAAGCATCCATGTTAGTAAAAGGTATTAAATATAAGAGCAAAACTGACAAAACCAAAAATACTAATTTAGCCATAGATACTACCTGTCCTCTCATTTCACAATGATGATTATATATCACTAACCGATTTTCGTCAAGGCTTGACAATAATGAAAATATCAGTAAACTACTGATAGACAAATTTTGTTCTTTATTATCAAACAAAAAATGCAAACTTTAACTTCGATCGTTAAAACTCCAAAAACAAACTTAGCTCAATTAACCCATGAAGATCAATACAAAATACAAAAAATTCAAGAAGATTTCGACCAAAAAATCCAAGGTTTTGACGATCATTTTTTGAACATTGATGATCAAGTTGATCAGCTCTGTTTTTACTTAAGAATGAAAAAAATACCACTAATTCCTTGGTTGATTGCCAAAATATCCTTAATTAGATCTAGAGACAGCAAAAGAATATTTATGGAGATGTGACCCTAAATGACTACCGCCCTGCGCAGTAGTCTTTTTTAGTTCCAAATACTATATAGTTTTAACAACTCTTCTTCCAATAATTTAAATCGATTAATTGATTTTATAAATTTTTCCTTATCTTCATTAAACAAATTAGGCTCACTCAAAACAAGGCCCAGCTTTTCTTTTTCTTGCTCCATTTGCAAAATTTTATTTTCAAGATCTTTGCTTAATAAATCTTTTTGAGCTTTTTTTGCTGCAAAAACTTTGAATAAGGGTCGTTTTGGTTAAGCTTGATTGATTTTTTGTTAGTTGTTAGTTCTTCAATTTTGTTATGATATTTGTTCTCAAAATTAGTCCATCCACCACTACTTAGCACATACTCACCATCCCCTTTGAGATACAAAATATGAGTACAAACCTTGTCCAAAAAGTATCTATCATGACTTATTATTATTTCACAACCCTCAAAATCAATTAAGGCTTTCTCCAAAATCCCTATCATTTGCATGTCAAGATCATTAGTAGGTTCATCCAGAACCAAAAAATTTCCCCCTTTTTTCAATTCATTAGCCAGCATCAACCTTGCTCGTTGACCTCCGCTTAAACTAGCAACACTTTTTTGAATCATCTTAGAATCAAACAAATATCCTTTCAAATAACCATAAGCATTTATTTTTTTATCACCAAAAACCACTTCTTGCCTTCCTTCAGTTATATAATCAAATACACTTTTGGTTTGATGATCAATAACTCTCATCTGGTCAATATAATTAAATTCAGTATTATTGCCCCACCTGATAATCCCAGAACTCTTTTTTACTTCCCCCATTAATAACTTAGCAATCGTGCTTTTTCCAACCCCGTTATCACCCACAATACCAAGCTTCATTGCAGGTTCAAATTCAATGTTAAAATCTTTAATTATAGATTTGTTATATTCTAAAGAAAGATTCTCAGTCTTGAGGATTTTATTGCCAAATGATTTGATTTTAGGGAGTTTGATAACTGGATCTTTGTGAATCTTATATTCTTCTTGTTCCAAAACTTCATAATACCTACTAAGCCTTCCTTTGTTCTTTGTTTCACGAGCCTTAACCCCACTATTGACCCATTCAACTTCTCTTTTGAGAAACTCCTCTCTCTTGCGATTAGCTTCTAAGTGGCTATTAGTACGAATTTTCTTGTTTTCCAAATAGCTTGAATAGTTTCCTTGGTGTTTGAACAGCTTTCCATCTTCTACTTCAAGTATCCCACTACAAACCCTATCCAAAAAATACCTATCATGACTAATAATCATCATTGTCTTAGACGTTGATCTAATAGTTTTCTCAAGAGTTTCCAAGGATTTGAGATCTAAGTGATTAGTTGGCTCATCAAGCAAAAGAATATTGCTTTGATCTAAAATAGACATAATTAGGGAAATTTTTCTCTTTTGACCACCACTAAAATGTTTACTAAAAAGATTATCAATTCCAAAATCAACAAAAAGTCTTTTATTAACTGGATCTTCAAATAACTCAATACAACGACTAAGAAACTTTTCAAAATCAGATTCTTTTTGTTCTTGGCTCATCAGGACTGTTTGGAGATTTTTTGATCTAATGAACTCACCCTCATCAATTTGTATATTCTGATTAATTATTCCTAACAGTGTGCTTTTACCACTACCATTAACCCCAACTAATCCAAGTTTTTCAGATTGATTAAGCACTAAAGTCTGCTTGTCAAACAAAGGCTTACTGGGTTGGAAAAAATACGAAAAGTCTTTAAGTGTAAGTAAATTCTCTCTCATAAAAACATCCTGTCACAAAAAAACCAACCAGTCAAAAAAAACACCCCAAAATTAGGGGTGAAATCGAAAGTATCTAATTATTTTTTTAAAGATATACTAAATCAGAATATATAACTTCATTACAAGATTTACCTATAATCATACATTTACAATAATGCAAAGTTGTGATGATTGATTGGATACACAAAAAACATTGTTTTTTTCATCTATCCCAAAAGGTTTTATGTAAATAATACAAATTGAGTTAACTGGTATGAAGTCTAATTGCCTACCTTCAAAGAATCTACTCTCGCTCAAAACTTCAATCCTTTCATGTGTGTACTTTTGGAGTTGATCAAGTGAAAATTTCAAACTACCGTCTTTTTTAGTAGGCAGAGCAAAACTAATCTGACCTATAAAAGCAGTTGTGAAAGGCTCAGTTACTTTTTCTTTGAGAATAACGGCTTTGGATTGATTTTTTCAATCAACTCAGTAGCTTCAGTGTCTTCAAGAGTAGTGTCCAAGTCATTTTCAAAAGAAATGTTATCAAAATCTTGACAAACTTCAACTTCACTGCCGATGGTAAATTTATCTAGTTTTATTCTACCTTTAAAAAAATAATACTCACCAATTTCTCGATTAATAATAAGATCACTAATCCACCACAACATCAATTCATGCAATGCTCGACAGAAAGAAAAGTACTTGGAAAATACAAAAATTTCAAAAATTTCAACAGCGCACACTTCAGATCTTCTAGGTAAATATATTTCCATATATAATTTACCTTTTTGGCTAACACCCATTAACATAATCTTCTCCAAAAAAGCACCAGCTGAAACTTTTCAATAGAATATCGAAGTTGTCAAACTAAAAATTAACTAAGTTAGTAAAACTAAGCAAAAAAGCCACTAATACGCCTCCAACAAACCCACCCAGATGTCCCCAATTATCAATCACATCAGTACTCAGTCCATACAAAGCAATAATCACAAGATTCAAGAACACTGAACTAATTATCCCAAAATTACCAGTACGAAGACCAACAGCTACCAAAGAACCTAATAATCCCATAATTGCGCCTGAAGCCCCTACAGAAGGTCGAACATTGAACCAATATGAAAAAAGATTACCAGCAACACCAGAACCAAGATAAACCAAAGAAAAGCCAAGAGGATTAAATAATCTTAACACGATTGGACCAACCTGCCAAAGTGAATACATATTTACAAGCAAATGAAACACCCCACCATGCAAAAAAGAAGCCGTCAAAAGTCTATAATATTCACCATCAGCAATATCTGGATTACTTTTCCAACCAAGAGACAAAAAATACAAAAAACTATTACCTCCTCCACTCTCAGAAAAATTAATAACAAAAGGAAGAGCAAAGATCAGTGAATTCAACGCAATAATAGCGGTTACAATATCCATATTTATTTTTTAACAGTTTTAGTAGGAATAATCAAGATCAAAAATAAACCTATCAAAATTGCAATCACTGTTGGTAAAGCTTTGACTTGGGCTGATTGAACATTTTGGGTGATTGATTGATTGAACTCATCCATAGCCTGTACTTGAAATACAGGAAGTCTTGCTTGATTCCATTCTTTTACAATAGCATTATATGCATTAACTGCAGCAGTAATAAAATTCTCCACCACATTTTTATCTTTATCAATATAGCTAAGACTAACAAATCCAGCATACTGTGAAGTAACATCATAAAAAGGGTTTTGAGAATCAAAATTACCAGTTTGCCCAAGAGGAGAACCCACAAGTGATTGAATCTCAACTGAGCTAAATCTACTAAGTAAATAAAGACTAAATTCTTCTGTTAGAGCAGAATAGACTAAGGAATCTTGACCTGATAAAATAGCATCATCTAATTGTGCTGAGTTCAAGTTCATTCCAAAAGAAACACTTCCAGTATAATCCTGACGAGAAACAAAAGGTATAAACAAAAAATTAATTACAACAACCAAAACTACTAAAAAATACCATCTCTTGATTATACGATTCTTAAATTCAGCAAAAGTCATATAGATTTTAATAATTACCAAACTAACTCCAAATATTAATCTCGTCAAGAAAACTTGTTATCCTACCTCTAATTCTTTTGGCAAAAACTAAAATAGAGATGCTGAACCAACAAATCACTTTGTGAATAAACAACTCAACAAGCTTTGATTAATCCACAAAAAAGCGGGTGTGGTTTGTTTGGTCTAGACAAGAATTCTGGGTGTGACTGAGTTGCCACAAAATAAGGGTGGAGATTCTTATTAAGCTCAATCATTTCTACCAAATAATCATCTCCATGATCAAATTTTGCAGCTACCACCATTCCTTTTTTTCCAAATCTGGAACAAACTCATTTTGAACTTCTAGTCTATGTCTGTGCCTTTCACGAGTTTTACTAACCCCAAATAATTTGGCAATTTGAGTACCTTTAACCAAACTACAATCATATCCACCAAGTCTCATTGTACCACCTTTTTTGCGTATATTTTCTTGATCGATCATATAGTCTACAATCATTTTTGAGGTAATTGCTTTTTTTACCATCTTCCTCAAACATTTCTCGACTATGTACATCAAGTTGACACACATTACGACCAAACTCAATCACTGCCATTTGAAGACCTAAACAAATACCCAAAAATGGTTTTTTCTTTTTGCGAACATGCCCAATTGCCTTAATCTTACCCTCCATACCTCTTCTCCCAAATCCACCCGGAACCACAATTGCATCCACCATGTCAATTTTTTTATCAAATCTTTATCTTCACTATCAATCAATTCATATCTCAAGAATTTATTCTCAGACACCGCTGCCACTTTAAGTGCTTCGAGTACTGACAAATAACTATCTTCTAACTTAGTATATTTAACTATCAAACCAACTTTGATTACCTGTTTTCTTTTGTTATGATTACCATATTTTTCATAAAAGTCAGGCAATTTCAACTTTAGTTTCTTGTTCAAAAAACCTTCAAGATTGTGTTGTAAACTTGTATTTCTCAAATACACTGGAACGTTATAAATACTTTCAAGATCTGGCAAACTAATAACCGATTGTGTATCCAAATTACCAAACAAAGCAATCTTATCAAGTACTCCTTGATCAAGAGGTCTTTGATCTGTTGCTTCGGATCGAACTATCAAAACATCTGGCTGTAATCCAACCCTCAACAATTCTCTAATGGATCTTTGCATTGGTTTGGTTTTGTATTCCCCAGAACAAGCCAAAAATGGCACATAACCCAAATGAACATGAAAAGTCTCATCTATCTTTTCCCTTCTAAATTGACGAAAGCTTTCCAAAAAAATCTCACCTTCCATATCTCCACTACTTCCTCCAATCTCAATTATTCTCACATCAAAATCCTGAGAACCCTTTGCAAAAGCTTCTTTAATACTTTCAGTTACATGTGGTATCAATTGCACATTCTTACCCAAATACCTACCTTCCCTCTCATCTTTGAGAATCCTATCATAAATCTTACCAGCAGTGACTGAAGCATTAGAGTTGAGATTGACATCCAAAAATCTCTCATAGTGACCAAGGTCAAGATCTGTTTCAGAACCATCATCAAGTACATAAACTTCTCCATGTTCAAAAGGCGACATTGTACCTGGATCAATATTTAGATAAGGATCAAATTTGACTGCATCCACTCTGAATCCACTAGATTTCAAAAATAGCCCAATCGAGGCGGCTACAATACCTTTACCAATACCGCTTACCACACCACCTGTAACAAAAATATACTTCATACAGTAAGTAATATTTATTTTCTCTTTCAACTGATGTCAATGAATTTGTTGATTTTTTATTGACACAATCTAAAGTTGATAGTACTATACAAGAACCCAATGTTTTGGGGATATTTTTTTATGAATCCCAAAAGGCTTATCACAATTCTTGGACCAACTTCCAGTGGCAAATCAAACATGGCTATTGAATTAGCTAATCTTCTAAAGAGCTCAGCTATTGTTAATTGCGATTCTCGTCAAATCTATAAAGATCTTAATCTAGGTACTGGCAAAGTACAAGGGTCTTGGCAAAAACATTGCAATCAAAATCTTTTTATTTTTCAAAACCAACCCCATTACCTGATTGATTATATTGACCCAAACCAACCATACTCTTTAACCAAATATTTGAATGATTTTTACACTTTAACTCAATCACTTTCAGCACAAAATATTATTCTAGTTGGCGGTACTGGTTTGTACGCTGATGCCATAATCAACAATTATCAAATACCCAATCTAACTATAGAACAACAAAAAGAATTTCAATCAATCAAAACCAATTTAAACCAACTAAGTTTGCAAGAACTACAAAAAATATTTCAAAAAAGAACCAAACTAAAGTTAAATGATTCTGATTTCAAAAACCCTAGAAGGTTAGTAAATCATATACTACAATCAGATCCAAAATTTACTAAAGTACAAGTAATACCAATTCCGCAATTTAGTTCCAAACAGGTTTTTGCAATTGATATTCTCAAAGAAGAGCTCCACTTAAGAATCAATAAAAGACTCAACCAAAGGTTGTATGAAGGTCTCATTAGTGAAGTCAAGACACTAAACTTAGCAAGTAGCAGGTTGCAAGAATTAGGACTCGAATACAAGTTAATTGATGATTATCTTCACCAAAAAATTAGCCCAAAGAATTTGTTATCTCAAATGCTCACCAAAAATTTTCAATACGCCAAAAAGCAAATAACCTGGCTAAACAAAAGGGATTTGGTTTGGATCAAAAACACACAAGATATTCTAGACAACCTAAGTAGTTTTGACTAATTTTTTTGTTTTGAGTAATGTATATATTAATATATGGATATTCAAAAGTTTTTTGGGAAGCCAGTGGTTATATTTGGAGTACATGTTTTTTTACTCCTAGGAGTTTTTGTCAATATTTATCAGCTCTATAGGCTAGATAGAATAGAAAAAGAAGTCTCCACCAAAGAGTTTAATCTTAATACTCTGCGTCAACAAAACGAAGATAGTCGTAATCAAAAAGACTACCTAAATTCAGACATATTCAAAGAAAAATTCGCCAAAGAAGAGGGTTTCAAAAAACGCGGTGAAGAAGTTATTGATACAACATTAATTGAAAGTCAAGACTCAGAATCATCATCATACATCCCAGTAGAAGTAGAATCTCAAAAAACTAAACCAATCTTATGGTGGGAGTTTTTATTTTCCAATGAGTAAACAACCACCACAAAAACAGCCACCAATATTGATGACTGTTCAAATCTACTACTTTTTACACTTTACTGATCCAGAGTATCGATTTCCACTAGAGTCAACAATATATCTGTGACAATATGTTTTTGGATATCGGTTTAGATAGTTGCTACTAAAATAACTTACTGCTCACAGTAGATCCTACCATCTACTCTTATACAATCCCTTGTAGTTGGACGACGATCATAATACCGATCATTATATCTAGGTTCATTTAGATAGTAAATAAAATCTTCTTTGAATTCTCGAACCAGCCTTTTACCAAAATTCTCCTCATGTCTTTTAGGATAACTTCGATTTTTTGTTGAGCGCCTATAAGTACTAGACCTGTTTTCAGAATAATCACCATTACGTCCCAAACTAGTGGTATCATATTGGGAACACTGTGCTGGTGAGTATCCAGAACCTCTACAATTACGATATCTTATTCGGTTCTCATAAGAAGAACCAGCCACTGCAGACAAAGGAAAAACCAATGTGGATAGACTAGCTGTTGCTAATACTATCAAGAAAATTTTTTTAATCATCTCATACCTCAATAGACCTACGAACCATTTTTAACTATCACATAATAAAAAAAATGTCAACAAATCCGCCATAAAGGCGGATAAGCTTTGTGTTTGGAATTAAGTTTAGTTAGCAACAAATTCTCCTTGAACCAAATTACCAATAAGGTTAACTATAGAATAAGCAACAATAGCAATAATAAGACCAATGATTGCATTTCGCACAATTGTCTGCCCTTTCTTAGCATTTTCGTCACCACCTCCTGGGTTAACCACAAATAGAAAACCACCATAAACTAAGAATAGTACAGCCAAGGCACCAACTATAAAAGTGATGAAACTAGCAACATTAATAATAAATGAGGCTATTGTGTTTTGATCAGCATCATCAAAATCAGAACTTCCAGTTACTGGACAAGAGTCCCCTCCACAAAGAACATCTCTTCCTGGAATATCTTGAGCCTCAAGACCTACTGTGCCTAGAGCTGAAACAGCTACGAACATAAATGCACCCAAAAAGGCACCTAATACAATTTTTTTAAGAATCGACATATGAATAAATATATTTTATTTCACCAATATTGTTATTAATCTAACTATGGTCTGATAAAAAAGCTAATCAAATTCCTATCCGTTGTCAAATATATTTTTTGCTAAGACCTGCAAGAGCAATCATAACTGCGTTATCACCCGTCAAATCGATTGGAGGAATTAAAACAGAAGAAACATCCAAAGATTGAATTTTTTGCCTAAGAAGAGGATTAGCAGACACCCCACCAGATAAACCTATTGAGCTTGGTTGATATTCATCAATAGCAAGATTAAGCTTATTAACTAACTGATTGACAATTACATTTTGGCTACTTATACACACTTCTTTAATTAGCTTTAGTTTGGGATTCAACCCTCCATTACTCTGTATTAATTGTTCTATTTCATTAGTATTAAGTTTTTTTTCTATTACAAAACCAGCAACATCAACTTTTTCCAAAAACACTCTCACCGAAGTTTTTAGTCCTGAAAAAGAATAAGCTAATTTAGAATTGTTCATACCCACAGGAAAATTCATAGAATTATCCTCAATAATGCCAGCAATTTTACTAATCCAAACGCCCCCAGGGTAAGGAAGACCAAGCATGCGACCAATTTTATCTAAACTTTCACCTGCAGCATCATCTAAAGTCGTTCCAAGAATAGACCATTTTTTAGGATTCTCAAGGAACAAAATCTGTGAATTACCCCCACTAACAATCAAATGTAAATGAGGAAAAATTTTAGCATCATTATCCAAATTCTGCTCATTATCAAAAAAACAACTACTCAAGTGTCCATGTAAATGATCAATACATTGAACTTGTACTTGAAGACTAAAATTATGCCATAAAAAAAACTTAATACTTTTGGCAAACTCTTCTCCAACCCTCAAGGCAGATTTGAGACCAGGTTTGTTAGTAACAAAAATTTCTTTCAAGTTATTCGAAAATTCTTCAAGCTGATCTTCCAAATTTTTTGAGGGTAAAGCTTTTCCAAAATTTCTTCAAAGATTAGATGAATTTGACTACTGTGAGTACGGGCTCCAACCTCAGGAACCACCCCCCCATATTCTTTGTGAATCTCAATTTGTGATGATACAATCGAAGCCAAAACTTCAAACGAATTCATATATTCATAATATGATTTTGGTTCTACATTTTTTTTAACCTCAACACAGCCAGAGCTGTCTCATCACAACTTGTCTCAATTGCTAGATAGTACATTGAATAACTATAACCATATTTGTGAGTATTTTACAAGAATTTTTTTGACAATTAATTACGTTGAATGGTTTAAATTAAAAACTATCTTGGATTTCGATACCTTCTGCAAGAAGCTAGGGGTGTAAGAACTCCTCCCGATATTGAAGCCGAATTATCTAAAGAACCTTAAAAATAAACCACATAAGCTACTCCAATCAATAAGGTAGCTTATTTTTATCTAGAATATTTATCTACTACCTCCAATATTGGCGTAAACAGGTCTGTCTCATATGGTGATTTTTTGTTATTGAGTACAGTTAGTAGCCGCTCATAGCCTACACCTGTGTCTATATTTTTGGAAATCATTGGGATAATCTCAAGTGGTTCGTCATTCTCATCTTTAACGCCTTCGAATTGCATAAAAACATTATTCCAGATCTCAACAACTTGGTTCTCAATAAAAACTTCAATCTCTTGGAGACTCTTACCTTCAAAATTCTTTTCCAAATCCACATTATTACTATCCAAAAGATAATAAACCTCAGAACAAGGCCCACACGGACCTTTGTAAGGCAGTCCCCACCAGTTATCTTTGCCACTTCTTTGAGTAATCCTATACAAATATTTAGCAGAATCATCAGGGTTACTCCAATCAAACTCAACACCAGAATCAGCTTCAATTCCAGACTCTCCAAAAACCTCTTTCCAGGTGTTGACCGCTTCTATATCACGCTCAGCTTTATCACTACCTCTGTACACTGTCACAAATAATCTTCGAGGATCTAGACCAAGATAATCAGGACTGGTCAAGAAATCATAAGTCCATCTAATAGAATCTATCTTAAAATAATCTCCTAAGGACCAAACCCCCATCATCTCAAAAAAAGTCA
The DNA here is from genome assembly GCA_012031925.1 of Candidatus Altimarinota bacterium. Taxonomy (GTDB): domain Bacteria; phylum Patescibacteriota; class JACMRA01; order JACMRA01; family JACMRA01; genus JAAUSE01. The sequence continues at coordinate 5,483 of JAAUSE010000016.1, read as the reverse complement.
AATGCCTGTTATCTCCAACTTCTTCTATATCTCCAGTTCTCAAACATTTTTGCAAATTAACCAAACGCTTACCTTTGGGGTGCTTTTGGCCAAGAAGGTACGGAATCAAGGGCTGCATCCCAGCAGTTGTAAAAAGAACGGTTGGATCTTCTTTGGGCACCAAAGAACTAGAAGGTAAAAACGCATGCCCTTTGGATTCATAAAATTTTATAAACTTTTCTCGAAGTTCTTTAGATTGCATATTACAAATTCTTTATCTCAACATCTTCTATACGTATTTCTTGATTAGGAGTTCCATCTTTAGTCTCTCCTTCACTATCATCGATTGGATCAACTTCATCCAAAATTTTATCTAACGTTCCAAAACTATCATCTAAAACAACCCCAAATACCGTATATTGTGCTGGCAAGATAGTATCTGCCAAAGTTATAAAGAATTGAGAACCAGCAGAATCTGGTGCTGCTGTTTTAGCCATAATAAGAAGACCTTTGCGATATTTAACAGTCCCTGTAGATTTATCAAAATCTTTATACAAATCCTGATCAGCAAACACAGGATTATTGATAATACTTTGAGAACCATCAACCTCTCCTGTCTCCGGTTTGACTAACCATAATTCATCAAGAAGAGGAGTCCCAAAAGCACTTGCTCCTCCAGTACCAGTTCCATCAGGATCACCTCCTTGAATTACCGAAAAATCATCTCCTTCAACCATTCTATGAAAGACTAATCCATCATAATAATCTCTATAACTGAGCCTAACAAAACTCTCAACATGCTTTGGAGCTGCTTGACTCTGCAAAATAGCCTTAACATCTCCATAGTTAGTCTTTATAACAACTTCTTGATTCTCAAAACTAAGTAATTCATTCTCTTTTTCAAGCAATTCATCAGAAACAGTTTGGGTTTCTTCTGAAGCAACATCACTAACCACCTCTTCATCAGTAATTCGTGGAATATACGTTCCAAGCACCCACACAAATCCCCAAATCAAACCAACACTTAATGCACCTTTGAATATAACCAAAAGCCAATTTTTTAACTTAGCTGAGAGTCTTTTAGAATCAACCTTAATATCAACCGCTCCTTCAAAATCTACAGGGACAGGTTTTTTAACTTCAGTTTTTTGAAGTTTTTTAATCTCCTTTTTTTCAGGTTTTATAGATTTTTTCAAACTCTTAGCTCTTTTTTTGGTGTTTTTTTTCTTAGCCATAATCAATCAATTATTATAAATAACTAATACATATGACTAAAACCGTCAAGCATTTCTTCAAGTCTTATATTCTCACATAAATTGTTCCAATCAAAACCATTTTTATTGATTAAATAGGCACAAAATCAAATATACTTACATATATCAGCCATCTGCTCTTGACATTAGTAATTTTCTGTGATATAAATAGTCTATTCGCCAGAGGAAATCAAAAACTCAACATTCGATAGAGTGTCGGGTCAATTCCTTTGATAATTGTTTAACTTATATCTTGGAGATCAACCAATGCGTCTTTCTACTATCGCTTCCGGTATCGCTGCTTCTGCTGTTCTCGCTATGAGTTCAGTTGTCAATGCAATGCCTCAGCCTGACACTGTGATCAACCCTCTCGGTGCCACAGTAAGTCAAAAAGATGGCATCAATATGTCAGCTACTATGGTTCAAACTCCAGAAGCTCAAGTCATTACTGGAGCTGTAAGCACTAACGGCGCTGATGTATATAGCACAGGTCAAATCGGATCTTTAACCGCTGGTTATGGTGATGAGACTGCATATACTGCTGCAGGTGCATCTGGAACTCAGTCCCAACGTGGTGACACCACTATCGAAATGACTGTTGAAGGATCAACTGTTGAAATTGAAGACGAAGAACTCTAAGAGTTGGTTTTCAACCACAGTGACAAAGTAAACTAAACAATCGGCAGCTAGTCCTTACTCTAGCTGCCTTTATTTTAATAATTTTATATTATGTTCGAACGTAATAAACCCCAAAGAAAAGAGCAAAAAAAGCTCAATCCCAAAGAAATTTTCCGCAAAGTCGGGCTTACCTCTGCTGGTATTCTCACTGCTTTTGCCACTACATTTGCCAAACCTGAATTAGCATCAGCGAACCCCACAAATCTTCCAGAGGAAAACAACCTTACCCAAACACCACCCCAAAGCCCTAATCAACCAGGAATTGAATCTCCTTCAATCCAATCTACTAATAATTTTGACCAAACAACCAACCTTGATGAGGTAAACAAAATCTCCAAACCAATTCTACCTGCTAATTTTGATACTAATGCAGAATTTGACATAGCTCCTGAGGCTTTCCAAGTTGATATCTCAAAGCAATCTCAGCAATTCCAAGTCAATCAAATCGACGAATTACCTCAAGAATCAACAAGTAAAAAAGAGATTGAAAATGAACAAAAAAGACTAGACAAAATCAAATCTCATCCAGTCAGTGGTTTCGCTCCTGCTAATGAATACAATGTTAATAATATCAACAAAGAATATGGATCTTTGAACAACTCTCAAGAAATAATTGAAGATGAAGTCTCTGCTGATATTGTTAATGAGGGTGATAAATATGATGTAATCAAAACCAAACAACGACAGGTTACAGTTCAAGAATCTCCCAAAATCGAAACTACCACTTACGAGCAAAGTCAGCTCAATGAAGAAACCCACCTTACTTTTGAAATTCTTGGTGCTAGGTACAATGAAGAAAAAGAAGTTTGGGAAAATATTGTCGGAGCCCAAGATAGTTACATCCTTCCTGATGGTTCCTTTAATCCCAATCACAAAAAAACCCCAGAACAAATTAGAGAACAATTTTATGATTTGCAAAAAGGTATACCTATTGAGCAATCCAAAATTGATGAAATCTTAGAACCTGGTCAGTCATCAAGAGAACAACTCCAAGGGGTTTCAAAAAACTTTTCAGTTCTAACTGGTTCGGAGCAAATTCAAGATAGTCAGCAAAATGATAGTTACAATACAATTGAACCTATTCAAACAATTACTGTTCAAGAATCTAGCAAATCTATTAGCTCCACAGATCAAGTAACTCAAATCACTCAATCTACCTCCAAAGTTAGTGTAGATATTATCGAAGAGAATCAGCAAGATGACCTTAGTCAATATCTTAGTAAACAACCAAGAAAAGTTTCCCCAAAAACTTTGCATAAAAGTGATTCCAAACCTAACTCTACCAAAGAGAGTTCAGACTCTACTATTGAGCAATCCCCAAAAGAAGATTTATCTCAGTTTCTTAGTAAACAACCAAGCAAGTTAACCCAAAAACTTTCCAAACTAGCTAAAAGTCAACCCAAAGCCGAAAAAGATACTAGCAACCAAGCCCAAAAAAGTAGCCAAAGTAAGCCTATCCCGGCTTTTGACACCAAAAAAGAAAAGACTCCACTACACAATCTAAAACTCCTAAAAAAACTTCAAAGACTAAAAGAAAAAACTTCAGCTAATCATCAAATCGGACAAAAAGAATCCAAAGTCACTACCACAAAAGATTCTAAAAACGGTAGTTTTGTTGAAATTGACGGAGGAATCCAAAAACAAACCAAACTCGAAATCACTTCTAGTCAAAGTAGTCTTTCAAGTAACTTTGTTAATGTACTAAGAACTGGAGCTGAGAATGACACTACAGCAACTCAAACTTTTATCAATGGTCAAGAAGTTTCTAACTCTAACATTCTATTTGGTATTTACGCTGGAATTGATCTTCGCAACACATTAACAACTAACAAAGTAGATTACAATTATCTGACAACTCACAATCTCACAACTGGAGTTAGTTACGGAATAGCTTCCGAAAATGGGGCTTTAGCTATGCGAACCAGTCTCAATTATGATTTGGATGGTAATGAATTCTATCCTCAAGTCAATGCCAAAGGATATTATAGTAAGGGTAATTTTGCTGCTGATGCTAATCTCAATCTTAGTACTAACCCAATTTATTCTAATCCAAACGAAATAAAAATAAATGCTAGCTACCAAATCCCTCTATCCAAAAACTCCAAAAAAAACCTCACCTTAAGTGGATCTCAACAACTTGGAATTGGACAGAATCACAATCTTTATCGCGACCAAACCATACTTGGAGCTAATCTCAGACTCAATCGATTCAACATCGGAGCAACCTATTCTCCCAAGCTAACTGAGAATAGTCGCAGTGGAGGATCTGTATATGCCAATTATTCTAACAAATGGGGTAAGGTTTTTGTTGAAGGTTCTCAAAATAACCAAGATAAGTTACTACAAGTCGGAGCTATAATCAATTTAAACAAATCTTCCAATGTTCGTGCCAACTACAAAATAATCCAAGATGGCTTCAATAATGACACAGAACATGTGGGAACTTTAGAATTCAATAAACAATTCTAGTTTGTCATTGCGGTCGTAACTTCTCAGGATTCAATTTACGTGTCCTTAAGGCTTCTTTTTGGAAATTAAATTATGAGTTTGTGTGTTGTATAGAAAATATACACACCCAGTATTATTGACTGGCAGAAGATAGTTGAGTTGAATATAGTAGGGGGTGATCTAAACTATGGTGTGGTAGGTTAAAATATTGTCACTGGATGATTTTAGATTAAAACCTATTGTCTCTAGCACCTTAATCATAATCTGATTTTTCTGTTCAATATTTATAATCACCTCACTAATCTTAGCTTTGTATTTTAAATAATTTAAAACAAGTGAAATTACTTCTATTGAAATCTCCTTACCTTTATAGTTTGGGTTTGATAATAAAATATGTATTTCTGATTGTTTAGGAGTATTTGCATATACTGAAGTATTACCAATATATTGACTATTTTCTTTGTTTTCAATACTCCAATAAATTGTCTGTTGATCATTTTGTAACTCTTTGAGTTTAGTACTATGTTCTGTATTTGGGATAAAAGTAACTTCTCTTCCAGTTACCAACTCACTACCCACACCCCAATATACACTATCTTGTATAATTGGTTTTCTAAGTTTGGTTATATCTCCTAATAAATTTTCTACGAACATAAAAAAATTGCCAATGGTTTAATATTAGCAATCCGGTTGAAATAATGCAAGTGGTTTACACTCTAAATCCAATATCTAAATTTATAATTGAACAAAAACTCCCTGCTAAAAATAACAAGGAGTCGGGTTCATATATTACGCCCACATCTATTTCAATGAAGACTCTGAATACATGTATCTGTAAATACCTATTTTGTCAATTAACTATGCACTCGCTCAAACACATTCTGGAAAAGATGATCTAAATATGCTATGAACTCATAGCTAAAACAACTAAGAGAAATATCACCCCAGAATTATGTATGATTACAGCCAAAACTAAAGATTCTTGAACATGTGAACAAACATGGAATAGAATCAGCTATTGATGCTTTTGGAGTTGGCTCTAGTAGTATCTACTCATGGCAAAACAATTAGACAAAACCATGGAATGGATATGGTCTTGAGAAACAAATCTACAAGACCTCACCA
>JAAUSE010000015.1 GCA_012031925.1 Candidatus Altimarinota bacterium | reverse complement strand
TAGCTTGTTCCCCTTTTTATGATAAAAGCTAATTACTCTTTGACGTAAATCATTGCTATGGCGAGACATGAATTGAATTTAGACAATCAGATGTTAATTGTAAAGGTTATTTGTGGGTTGGGTATACTATCCAAACACTTTTTTAAAATACTTTCCTCATTGCGAACAATCATACATAGAGAAACTGTTGACATACATTAGCTTTATTATTCTTTTGTATGTTCTTGACAAGATTTTATTATTTGGTTTGACTCTCTTAGTAATACTATCTTGGTAAAGGAGAAATGATTTGTTATTACAAAATAAGTCGAAAAAATTACCCAAAAATAATGGTTTTCAAACTAGAGAACAGTGTAAACAAAAACCAATCAAAATGAGAATTTGCTCTTTTGATGAATACGTTAATTCAATTTGTTCAATGTATGGAATTGCAGAGGTAGACTTAATATTTAGAACCTATAGGAAAGTTCTTAATTTTTAATTGATAATTATAATTCTCAATTAATTTACGATCAAATAAATGAGTCACTAAAAATAAAAGAAAGTTTTGTTTTTGATGAACTCAGAAAACTCATCAAAGAAGAGATTGAGAAAAGTGAAAATTAATTTGCTTGGCTATTTAGCTGAGCTTTTTTTGGGCAAGTGTATTGACATTTTTGGTTTGTTGAGCTTATATAGTAAATATGTCAAATATAGTTAGTTTGGATGAGTTAGCAAAGTTTGCTAGGCGAAAGGGTTTTATATATCAGGGTTCTGAGATTTATGGTGGCTTGGCTAATACTTGGGATTATGGAAATAAAGGTGTTTTGCTCAAAGAAAATATTAAGAATTTGTGGCGTCAGTACTTGGTGCAAAGTAGGGTTGATATGATTGAGTTGGACAGTGGGATTTTGATGAACCAGCGTGTGTGGGAAGCTAGTGGTCACACTGAGACTTTTGCAGATGCAATGGTGGATGACAAGAAAACCAAACATCGTTTTCGAGCAGATCATCTTATCGAGGAGCAATTGGGGATTGATGTTGAAGGGATGAGTGGGGAAGAGATCACTAAGATTATGAGTGAGAACAAGTTACTAAATCCCAAAACAGGCAAAGAAGGTGATTGGACTGAAGCAAGGTATATGAATCTGATGTTTGAGACCAATCGTGATAAAATCAATCCAAGTAACGAGGAGACAAGGATCTATTTGAGACCAGAAACTGCTCAAGGAATTTTTGTACAGTTTAAAAATATTCTCAATACAGAAAGAAAAAAACTGCCTTTTGGAGTTGGTCAGATTGGTAAGGCTTTTCGTAATGAAATTACTCCAGGGAATTTTAATTTTCGCATTGTGGAGTTTGAGCAAATGGAAATTGAATATTTTATTACTCCTCCAAGTAAAGATAAACAATGGAATAAAGTGTTTGAAGAATGGTTGGATCTCCAGAAAAAATTCCTCAAAGTTGGGCTAGCTCTCACTGATGAGAATTTACAACAAAAAGAACATTCCAAAGAAAAATTGAGTCACTATAGCAAAAGGACAGTGGATTTGGAGTATAATTTTCCTTTTGGGTTTAGTGAGTTAACTGGTTTGGCATATCGAACAGATTTTGATCTGAGCCAGCACATGAAATTTAGTGGGGAAAGTTTGGAGTATATGGATCCGACAACTGGAGAAAAGTTTATTCCTCATGTGATCGAGCCAACTGTTGGTGTGGATAGGTTGTTTTTGGCAATTTTATGTCAACATTACCGCGAGGAGAAAATAGAAAATGACACTAGAATTGTTTTGGGGTTGCCGTATAAGTTAGCTCCATTCAAAGTCGCAGTGTTACCTTTGATGAAAAAAGATGGACTTGGAGAAAAAGCTCAGGAAATTTTTGCTAATTTGCGAGCTAGAGGTCTTATGTGTGATTACGATGAGTCAGGAAGTGTAGGCAAAAGATACCGCCGCCAAGACGAAAACGGAACCCCGTGGTGCTTGACTGTGGATTATGATACATTGAGTGATGGAACAATCACATTGAGACATCGTGACACTATGGAGCAAGAAAGAGTTAAGATTGATGAACTTAGTGAGTGGTTAGATGCTAAAAAATTTTAAAAATAACTGTCAAAGAACTTAGCCTCAATTTAATGATGTCAAAAAATTAGAGCCAAGGTGATTCTTTGACTCAATGGTTGATTATTATGTTGACTGGGATTGTAATATTTCTTTTTTGCCTTGCTCCAATTCTTTATTGTGAGCAAGGTCTGTTTTGATTTGACCTACATCGGATAGTAGGGTGTCTATTTTCTTTTCTAGATCTGTTTCAACTCTATTGATTCCGTTTTTTAGTTCGTTTATCAGAAAAAATTGAATAGAAATTAATACTGTAACTACTAATGTACAAAAAGCAATAATAGTATTGCATCAATATTCATTGGTTGGCCTATGGTAGTTGATGTATTATTCTGTAATAAAAACATAGATTTGTCAAAGTAAAAGATTGGTTAAATTGATTAAGGGTTTGCAAAAAAAGTACTTGACAAGAGTTGGTTTTTGTGGTAAATTTAGTACATAAATCGATGGAGTTAATTTACATGACGACTTTTCTTTTTTTGTTGGGTGCTCGCTTAATAGAAGGCTTGATTGTCCAAGTTTTAATAGGACAGTTATTAGCTGGTAATTTAGCTGGTAATTTTTTCAGCACTACAAGTGTGGCAGAGGTTTCTGCTGCACCCAAAAAAAAGTAATTAGCTAGGTTTGTTTTTTTTCTCTTTGGTATTCTCCCCAGTAATTTTTGCTGGGGATTTCTTTTGGTTGACATTTTTTGGATTTTAAATAAATATATGAATTGTAGTTTGAGGGTAGTATTGTGACAAATCTGACTAAATTTCTTTTTTTGGTTTTTGGAATACAGGGAAGTGGTAAGAGTTATCATTGTACAAGATATTGTGAGAGCAACAGTAGTGCAAGTTACCTTGGAACTGGCCAATTAATAAGGAATAATCCTATTCTTAGGCAAAAAGTGATGAATGGTAATTATCTTAGTGATGAAGAAATTTATCCAATAGTGATTGCAGAAATTAATCAATTTTGTGCTAATTCATTAAAAAGAATTTTGTTGCTTGATGGGTTTCCTAGAAGTATAGCACAATATAGCTTTTTACTTCGAGAATTTGGTTTGGATAGGTGTTTGAAGATTTTACCATTAATTCTTTATTTGGATGAAAATAGTGCTACTAGTAGGGTTTTGCAAAGGGGTAGAGAAGATGATAAATTGGAAGTATTGAAATTAAGGTATCAATTATATAGGCAAAATGTTATGCCAATGATTCAGATGTTGACTTTTAATCATTTTATTAAGCCAATTAATACAGCTGAGGAAAAAGATCTGGTTCATAAAAAATTCTCACAAGAGATAAATAAACATTTGGAACAAAAGCAAGAGAATCTAATAACAAACTCCTAGCAATAATGCTAGGTTTTTTTGGGTCTTTACAAAGCTAAAGTTTCTTTAATTAGACAGGTTCAGTTCAATCTTGACAAAAAGGACAACCCAACTTAATCTGTGCAAGTCATCAGCGTGATTAGCTCAGGGGTAGAGCATCTCATTGACGTTGAGGAGGTCGGGGGTTCAAATCCCTCATCACGCACCAGATTCTTTTTTAACTCTAGATTGTTGGTATGGTGGTTGTAGCTCAGGGGTAGAGCAGCAGGTTGTGGTTCTGCGGGTCGCGGGTTCGATTCCCGTCAATCACCCCATATAACATAACAAAATAATTTCTTCAACTCAACAAAAAAACACCATTTACAAAATCGGATTGTTCTAGTAAAGTCCTTATATAAAGCTTTTTTATGAAAAACCTATCAATTATCAAAGGACTATCACCAGAGTTAAGGAATCTACTAGAGACTGAATGTCAGATTGATAGACTGCACATTGAAGACGTTTTTACTAATACTCAACTAGCCAAGACTGAGAAAAAGGAAAACTACCTTTATGTTGCTTTTCATTTCCCAGAGTTTGACAAACATAAAAGAAATTTTTTGTCCAAAGAGGTTCATTTTTTTGTGACCAATGAGTACCTCAAAATAATTGATAAAGATAATTATAAACATATTAGCAAATTTCAAGAAATCCAAGACGATATTCTTGGTAAAACCCCCACAACTTTTAATAGCTTTTACGAAATTATTGACTTTATAATCACTAGGATATTCAACACACTTGGTAGATTCAAAGCTGAGATTGAAGATGTTGAAAGAGCTATATTTGAAAATTCAACTCGGATGGAAGATTTATTAATTGAGATTCTAATTATCAAAAGAAACTTGATTAATTTTATTAGTATTATTACTCCAATGGAAAGGGTTATCAAAGAGTTGCAAACTCCTAAGTACAACAAATTTATAACTACTAGAGGTATTGAAAAACTAGATGATAGTCACGACAAACTAGAAAAAATGCTTAATCGTCTTAACAATTTCAAAGAACAAATCACTTTGCTCAAAGAAACTAACGAAACTCAGATTGCAAGAAGTACGAACCAAACTATTAGAACTCTAACTAGTGTAAATCTTTTGGTACTGATCCCAACAATTATAACAGGGTTTTTTGGTATGAATGTTAATTTTGGTTGGCATCAAGATAGTGATGGGTTTGCACCAGTTTTTTTGATAGTATTTATTATTAGCACTTTAACAACAATAAGCTTCATAATTTTTAAGAATCGTAAATGGATTTAGAGTTTAGCTAATATGTGCTGTTGGTTTGTACTACAAAAATGGGTAAGAAGATCTTACCCAAAATACTACTCAAAACTAAAACAACCAAGAATTGATCAAAGACTACTAATGAATTTTAGAGTTAGCTCTTTATTAGCATCACTATTACTTTTGTAAAAAATACATGCTTGATTGAACAAAGTTTGTGGTTTTACATACTGACCAGATGAAGACTCGATTGCCATAGCTACAATACTGGAAACTTCAGCAAAAATAATATCGTAGGTTTGGTTACTTTCTCTTCTCAAAGCCCCTTCTATCGCTGTGGGAAAAATAGATTTTCTCCAACATCTATCTCTAGAAATACCCTCCTTGGAAAAATATTTTGGATCGGTATAAACTTTAACACCATACTGTACTGGAGTTTTGGTGTTCATAGACTTTTCCTCATATAATCACATTATTGATTGAAGACTATGTGGATGAGTTTGTCAATAGAACTTAAAATATCTAATCTCGTCAGTTTCAAGGTCTTTATAATATATTCGGAATCTACAACCATTTAGCTCTCCTTCAAGTCTTGCTTCATAACCATCTTTTTTCCAAGAAATCCTAATCTCATCGTCTGGTGTTTCTAAGACTTCCATCTTACCGTTAAAAGCGGGGTAAGTATTTCGAAATTTTATCAATTGAAATAATTTTTGGGTGACTGGTTTGTGAAGATTTTTTTTGAACTCTTCTACAGAATATTTTTTGCGATTAATATCACGACCATTTTTAGTTTTTTCAACTAATTTCAAATCGTTCTCACCAGCTATTAATCCAATATAATAAATTTGGGGTATACCAGGGGTAAAGAATTGAATTGCTCTAGCTAGTAAATAAGATTGGTCATACTGCCCAAGAGCTGAGTAATAAGTACAGTTTACTTGATAAACATCAAGATTATTTGTATTTCCATCATTAGCAAATACAGTTGCGTTGCCGCCAAGTTTGAAAATATGATCTTTGGTAAAATAGATCTCCTCTTCTGTCAACAAATCTTCGACATCCACAATTCCCAACCCATCGTGAGTATCTAGGGTAACAAATTGTTTGTGTGGAGCAATTTCCAGCCAATGCTTGAGCCTTTTTGAAGTTTCGGCATACAAAGAATGTAGACAAATTATTGGTAGCGAAAAATCATAAGCCCAGTAGCCATGATTAGCAATTTTTTGTTGGGTGTGATAATCATAATGAACTTCAGGTAACAACTCAATTTCATTAATTTCACAAACACCACTAACCCATTCCATAAACTCCCAAATTTCTGGTTCTTCAAAAAAGCTTCTTGTGCCTAGTTTTTTGGTTGTATAGGCTACAGCATCCAGTCTTAATATTTTAACACCTTTTTTGGCTAAATTATCAATATACTCTCTCAGCACTTCTCTGGTAATGGGTGAATTAATATCAATATCAATTTGATCTTCACCAAAAGTCTGCCAAACCTTAACTTTTTCTCCATTATCTAGCTTAATTTCTTGGTAGGGTAGTTTTGGTTTGCGACGATATACTTTTTGTAACAAACTCTCATCAATTTGCCCGCTAGGATCAAACTTGTCAAAAGTAATAAACATATCAGCATATTTAGACGCTTTCCCATTTGTTAAAAAATCTTGAAAATATTTGGATTTGGTTGACACATGGTTAACAATTAAATCAACAGTTACTTCAAAATCTTTGGCAATTCTAGCTATATCATCCCAGTCACCAAATTTTGGATCTACTTCCAAATGAGTCAAAGGTGAGAAACCCCTATCACCATTACTTGGATAAAAAGGAAGAATATGAACACCTGCTACTATTCCTTGCAAATAATTCTTCAAAATATACTCTAAATCTTTGAGATTACTGCCAATGCCATCCGGGTAAGCAATTAGTTGTACTTTGTTTGATATATTCATAACTTGATGTGAGCCAATTAATTTTTGAGATCTTCAGTACCAACCCAAACATATTCCCAAGGTTCTGGTTCGGGTCCAACATTTTTAGCACCACTAGGATAGCTTGGTACAAAGCCAAATCTTTTTGCATTGAAATAATTATTGGCACTAACCCACTTGTAAGCATCGGTATTCCCAAAAGAAGTCAAATCACCTGATCCATCATTTTGGTTAATGTCAATTGTGTATCCAGTATGATGTTTGGAGTATCCTGGTACAGATGACTGTTCAAGAACTTTATTAATTGTGTTATCAGCTTTGCCACTAACAATTTCATTAGCATCATATAATTGACCACTATTATCAACTCTGGAAAGAGCTTCAAATCTACTGGCAAACAAATCTTGTTGGTTATCTACTGATCTATATCCAGAAACTATAGAAATTTCAACTCCATCTTCTTTGGCAGCTTTTTGCAAAAGCTCAAAATTTTCAACAACTTTTTGGTGAATCTGTTGATCTCCAAAACTTATGAGTGATTCTTGAGTAGCTAAGTTTCTTTTTTGGTAACCTCTTTTTGGGCAATATCAAAAATTCTCTTATCAGCAAGCTTATCTTCAGTTATTTCTGAATCAATATTAATTGGCTCAGTATCAGGTAGTTTTTTTTCGTCAAAAACTTTAACAAATTCTGCAGGTTCAAATATTTTGTAATTAAAAAATTCTGGATCGCTAAATCCTTTGGCTGCAAACGGATTTTCTTGGGATATTTGAAACTTGAGTTTTTCTTGGAGTTGAGAGAAAGATTCCTTGAAAAGATTAAAATTTTCAAACATTTGATCTGTGTTCATTTTTTCGTACTCATCCAAAAACCTTTTTTCTTCTTCCAAAGGCAAGTTTTTGCCAATACCTAGTAGATATTGGTAATTAAGTATGAATTGATCAATATTTTCTTTTTTTTCTGTCAAAATTTTCTCAAAATCTTGAATTTCTTTTTGTAGTTCTGCTATAATGTTTTGATAATTTTTATCATCAATTACTTTGATTTCTTTTTTTACTCCAAATACATCGAGATTGCCTTGGAGAGTCTCAAGTTGAGTGTGTAGAGTTTGAATTTTTTGTTGGGTTTCTTTTTCTCTTTGTTCTAAAGTTTCTTCGATTTTTGCTTTTTTATCATCAATATCATTACCAAAAATACCAGACAAACCAAAAGCTCCATCCCCACAACCAAGATCATCTGTCTTTAAACCTTTGACAACAGCATTGCTAATTAGTTGTTTACATTCCAAAACACCTTGAGAGTTAGTATTTATAGAAGAATTCCAAAATACCCAAATAGTCGTTGTAATTAATAATATGACTGAAAAGATCAAAAACATTAGTCCCCAAGGCCTTGGTCTTCTAACTTCGTCTTTGAGAAAATCTTCATCCAATCGGACTTTTTTTTCAGAATTAATTATATCTGAATCATCATTTTTACCAAAAAAAGGAAAATTTTCTGGCATTCGAAAACCCTTTCCTCTTTGTTTTGGAATTGATTTTTGGTCTTTGGCAGACTCTATATTACTTTTTGATGTAAATTTTTCTTTTGTGTTTAGATCTATGGAGGTCTTGTTTTGGGTGACTTGATATTCTTTTTTGGGTACTTCACGATTGATTTTGACCCCTTTTAGGTTGAGTCTTACTCGTGGCTTTCTACTAGGAACCAAAGATTTTTCATCTTTATTTCTTTTTCTTGGACTCAATTTTTCCCAGAATTTTAGATTAAATTTCATTACCAAAAATATTAATACTATTCAATCAAATCTACTAAATTCTGTCAATTGACAAAACAACACTGAGAATTTATGATTGAGTTAATCAATTTTGGAGAAATTTATGAACGAGTTAAAACCAACAAGACAATTGTTAACTTCTTATTATATTGCTATAATATTTGGTACTTTTATCTTTCGCCTTATTCCTAACCAAATAGTTATCTGGGTTACTTGGTTCATTAGTTTTTTAAATACTTCTTTGGGAATGAGTATAAATACTAATGGAGGAGTCTGGATTTGTTTTTTCTTAATTTGTTTTTTGATTGTATGGATTTTGCGTAAGTTCATTGTTCAACCACTTGGTTTTTATGTGAATGGTACAGCCTCTTCTGGTTTTGAAATAATTCTTCTAAGTTTTTTTGTTCTTGGTTTTTTCATTTATTCTATTAATAGATTATTTCCAGAGTATTCAATGCCAGCAGTTATTCCTGGGCCAATTTTAAAGTTGCTTGGAGCTTCTCAAACAGAATTTTTTAGGTCAACTGAAGAGAGAAATGTTTGGAGTGTGGTTCCTTGGTTGTGGTATTTTGGGCCAATTGCAGTAATGTACAGTATGTTTATCAATGAAAAAATCCATTCTAGTAAAGATGATTCTAAGGATTGACAAAAAGAATTATCCTTGCTTCAATTAAAAGATGTCGAAATTAGCAATTTCTATCAAAAATCTCTCCAAAACTTATTCTGGAGGTATTCAAGCTCTCAAGTCAATTGATCTAACCCTAAAAGAAGGTGATTTTTTTGCACTTCTTGGAGCAAATGGAGCGGGCAAAACCACAGTTATTGGAATTCTCACAGGTCTTGTTACCAAGACTTATGGGGAAGTCAAGGTTTTTGGTCATGATCTTGATACAGAGCTTAATGAAGTCAAGAACTCTATTGGTGTTGTTCCTCAAGAATTCAATTTTAATATTTTTGAAAAAGTTTATGATATTGTTTGTAGACAGGGTGGTTATTATGGGATGGATCCACATAAAGCTGCAACTAGAACAGAAAAAGTGCTCAAAAAACTAGAACTTTGGGATAAAAAAGATCAAAAATCTATTGCACTTTCGGGAGGAATGAAAAGAAGGTTAATGATTGCTAGAGCCCTTGTTCATGATCCAAAATTACTTATACTTGATGAGCCGACTGCAGGTGTTGATGTGGAACTTCGTAGAGGAATGTGGGAGTATCTCAAAGAACTTAACAAAAATGGCACGACTATTTTACTTACGACACATTATTTGGAAGAGGTTGAGGAGTTGTGTCAATATGCAGCAATGATTAAAGAGGGAGAGATTGTACTCAATGATACTGTTAAAAAACTTCTTAACAAGTTAGATCAAGAGGTTTTTGTATTTGAGACTGACAAATCACTCACCTCTAAAGCCATTCAAATTCTTAATGCCAAAGATAGAGGTGATAATGTTTATGAGATTAATACTAGCCCTAAAAATACTTTACAAGACAATATAGATATTATATCCAAATCCAAAGCTAACATTATAAGTATAAAACCTAAAGGTAATAGAATTGAGAATCTATTCTTATCTGTCATCAGCAAATAATTCAAAATAATTAATATGAACTCGCAGCAAATATATAATAGTTTTCGAACATTAACTAGCAAAGAAATTAAGCGAATACTTAGAATTTGGACTCAAACTCTACTTCCTCCTGTTGTTACTCAATCCTTGTATTTTGTGATCTTTGGATCTTTTATTGGATCTAGAGTTGGTTTGATTGATGGTATTCCATATATGGCTTTTATAATTCCAGGTCTTGTTATGATGGCAGTTATTAACGCATCATTTAGTAATGTTGTTAGTTCTTTTTTTACTTCCAAGTTTACCAAAGATATCCAAGAGATTCAAGTATCTCCAACACCTAACTGGGTAATTGTTTTTGGGTTTGTTACTGGAGGGGTTTTTAGGGGATTGCTTGTTGGTCTTATAGTCTTTTTGGTTAGTTTTTTCTTTGTTAAACCACAAATTCAAAACCCATTAATTATTACTTTGTTTGTTTTTCTAACTAGTATGGTTTTTTCCTTGGGTGGGTTAATCAACGGAATTTTTGCAGAGAAGTTTGATGATGTTCAAATTTTTCCTACTTTTGTTTTGATTCCTTTAACTTATCTTGGTGGGGTTTTTTATTCAATCAATCAGTTACCACAAGTTTGGCAAATTGTATCTAAATTAAATCCAATATTGTATATGGTTAATGGGTTTCGGTATGGTTTTTATGGGGTTAGCGATGTTAGTGTTTGGTATTCATTTTTGATTTTGTTGGCTTTTACAGTTAGTTTGGCAGTATTGGCTCAAATTCTACTCAATCGTGGAGTAGGTATGCGAACCTAAAGCCTTTTGGTTATGTATTTTTTGTAAAGTGTTGTTAAAGAATTGCGACATGGTAATCAAATTATTTGACAATATAGACTGATCTGCGTATTAATAAGTTCAATTTATTAAAAAACTTAAAATTATATTTTATATGTATGTCTAAAACTTCAATTTATTTAAATTTTAAAAGAGAAACAGAAGAAGCTTTTAATTTTTACAAATCTGTATTTGGAACAGAATTTATAGGCGAGTTAAGTAGAATGGGATCAGCTCCAATAGACCCAAATCAACCACCATTGGGTGATGAAGATAAAAACTTGATTATGAATGTGCAATTACCAATTTTGGGAGGTATAGTCTTAATGGGTACTGACGTACCTGAATCTACGGGATTTGTATTGAATCAAGGTAATAATGTAATAATTAATTTAGAGCCTGATACAAAAGAAGAAACAGAGATGTTGTTCGAATTACTATCAGCAGGGGGAGTTGTAGAAACACCGTTACAAATAATGTTTTGGGGTGATTTTTTTGGTAGCTGTACTGACAAATTTGGTACAAAATGGATGTTTAACTGTGCTATAAAGTAGAGGTATGATAATTAAGTGTGTTTGATTTGACAAGAATATCTTAAATTACCATACTCAACTTAGGTAAAAGCAGTTTCAAACTTAGACTTGAGATTATCTTTACTCCTCATTGGCATGTCTGGCAATTTTCTCCTTGTCAGACTTTTTTTATAAGTTTTTTGATTAACCAAATGAGTATTATCATTTGACAAAGTTGTTGTTTTGGTGTATGTATTTTTTGTAGAGGCTGGAGAAAAAAATGAGATTAAAAATTTTAGGTTTGTTGTTAGTTTCTTTTGTACTAGGTAATTTGGCTGATTCTGCTTATGCTGCTTCTTTTGAGGATAGAGTTGGTGATTTTCTTGACTCTATACAATTACCTGGAGTTGGGTATCAACATAAATATGTTGACCAAATAGAGCTTGGGCTTGTTAACATGACTGACCAAACTCTTTTAATTGAATTTGATAAAAGAAAAATATTTCTTGATCCAAATAGTGAACAACAAATAATTATAGAAGGATTGCCTATATGTATTTGGTGTGAGCTATATCCACCAAATTATTTGGAATTTGATTTGAAGATTATACCTATGAGTGGAAATATCGTGGATCTGAGTTTTTCAACTCCTAGAACAAATAAAATTAAGCAGAAAAAAATTCTTATTACACAAAAGAATGGACAATTAAATGCTAAAATAAATGATTTTTGAACCTTATCGCTTGGTTAATTATTTCCTAATTCCTCATATTTTTGTTATGAGGTTTTTTTTATTGTGCTTATATTTTTAACATTAATATGTCAATTTACTATATTTTTATTTGAAATTTTATCCAAAAAAACCATATTTCTTTAAATCTAAATCAATTGGATTTTTTAAAAAAGTAAAATTATTACTTTACTTAAAGTAAAAAATAATCCCAATTGGGGGAGCTGTTATTTTGTAACAAAACCTAGAAGGTTTTGAAACTTTAGTAAAATGATACGCTAGTATCAATTGGCTTTGCCTAAAGAGATTTCTTAGCAGAAAATTACAAAGAAGTTTCTTAACAACTAATCATAGATTAGTTTAAAACTTCTGTATAATGATAGCGATATCATTATGCTTTTAAAATCTTCCTAAATTGACACATCAAGTATCAATTTACTGGTGGACCCTAAGAGAGTCGAACTCTTGACCTCCTGCTTGCAAAGCAGCGCTCTAGCCAGCTGAGCTAAGGGCCCTCTTACATATTAGCTCGGTTATAATTACAAACTGTTAGAATTTTGTCAAATATATGGTGATAAGATTTTAAGATAGGTTCTTAACTTTTGTTGACTAACTTGGCAATTTCTCATATTTTGATAGTATGACAATCTTGCCAAAGCTATATACTGTTAGACAACTCAAAAAATTTAGAGATAATTTGGTTAAGCAATTAGAACAAGCTAAAGATGGTTACAAAAGCTCACTTACTTTTTCCAAAACAACACTAGATGATAATACTATACTTCAAGAAGGTGACAAATTCCAATTGATGATTATTGGTGGGAGTAATTATAAATCAGCTTTGGGAGATCTGAGGCAAGGTCAGCTATCAGTCAAAGAGAGTCAACAATGTAAACTACCTAAGTTTCATAAAGATAGTGATTTGGGTAAGTTTTTGTAAAAGCTCTTAAAGATGATATTGATGTGGTAGCTATAAATTACGCTTATCCTATTGAGTCATTTAGGCGGGGCGATATTCTTGATGGAAAATTGATCAGAGGGACTAAAGGTAACTTGTTTTCTGGTTTGGTTGGTAAGAATGTTGGAGCTTACTTGGAAGATTATACATTAAAAAAAACTAATAGAAAAATAAAAGTTAGTTTGGCTAATGATGTGGTTTGTTTATTACTTTCTTCAAGCTTGAGTTTAGAAGGAGTTAGGATTGGTGTGGTTGTTGGTACTGGTTTTAATACTGGTTTTTGGTTGAACTCTAAGACAATTGTAAATATAGAATCAGGTAACTTTGATGATTTTGTAATGAGCGAGAGTGGTAAATATGTTGATGAAAACTCTAGTAACTGTGGTAAGCAAAAATGGGAAAAAGAAGTAAGTGGAGCTTATTTGGTCAAACATTATAACTATTTTGCTCGTCAAAACAAACTTAACAGAATAAATAAGTCACGTAAACTTAGTGAAATAGCTAATGAAGAAAAAGGTCTTCCAGGTGAAATATCCAGGTTGTTATTTATGCGAAGTGCTTCTTTGGTAGCTGTAACAGTGGCTGCTATATCAAAATTTCAAAGTGGTGAGGGTGAGTTGGTGATTGAGGGTGGTGTTTTTTGGAAAGGGTATAATTTTGTTGGGTACTTTATTGATTATTTGAAAAATTAGATATTAACATGAGCCAAACTAAAATTCTCAAGTATGAAGACCCATACCTTTGCGTAGCAAAGTTGATAATTGATTTGTAATCAAAATAAGAACGTATTGACTGATTCTTCAAAAGTAATTTAATCCAGTGGAATTTTCAAGAGTTTGTTGACAAATATTTGTTTTTTAAGCCTATTATAGGTATGTATGAAATTGAAGTCAAATTACATTTCCCTAAAGCAACGGTATTAGAATTACAAAATAGCTTAGCTAAAATTATCCAAAACTGGACACCTCCTATCACTCAAATTGACACTATATATTTGTCAAAAAATATGACGGAATACAAAATAATTGAAGGAACTAAAATAGTCAGAATACGTGAAGAGCAAAATAAAACAGATAATGTTAAACAAATATTAACCATGAAAATCCAACAAGAAACCAAACTTAGTTCATTGGAGTACGAGACAGAAATTTCTGATAGCAAGGCTGTGTCAAAAATGATACAAGCTTGGGATTTTGTAGAATTTGTGTGTGTAGAAAAAACTAGACAAAAAGCCAAATATGGAGACTATAATTTTTGTTTGGACACAGTAAAAGATCTTGGACTATTTTTGGAAATAGAACTACTTTCTTCATCTAAACTTGACTCCAAATCAGCTCAAGATAAAATTATTTCATTTATAGAAACATACAATCTACCAGCATATAGATTGAATGATGTTCCATACGACACACAGGTTTTTAACAAAAAATCTGCAAAAAAAGCAGTATTTAATAAAATACTGCCTATCAAACTATTCTTGACCAAATTCAAATTGAAAATTGTGGCCATTTTTTCTCATTTTAGTCTCAAGATAACCTTTGTTGTACTTGTTAATTGTAGAAGGTAGTTTGATAACTTTAGTCACATTTACTCCTGACTCAAAACATGCTTTGGTTTTTAGTGGATTATTGGTTATCAAACGAATATTTGTGAGTTTGAAATAATCAAAAACATCTTTTAAGTAATCATAGTTTCTCAAGTCATTTGGAAAATTTCCTAAATGTTGAGCCTCTACGGTGTCAGCTCCGTTGTTTTGGAACTCGTAGATCTTGATTTTGTTTAATATTCCTATTCCACGACCCTCTTCTTCAGGATATAGTAAAATACCACCTTCTCTTTGTATAAGCCTCAGAGCATTATCTAATTCTTCTCGACAATCACATTTGAGTGAATGAAATATATCTCCAGTATAACATATAGGGTGAGTACGAATTGTTGGGATTTTGGGGATTTTCATAGTTCGAAGTCCTAGTATATTTTGATTTCCAAATCTACTTTTGAACCCGAATAACAGAAATTTTCCAAATTCAGTGGGTAGTATTGTCTCTGCAAAAAACTCCCAGTTTCTAAAGTTTACAGAGTTTTCAGAAAACAATTTAGATACAAAATCAGCTTCTAGTTTGGTATTGGAAGCGTCGAGCGTCTCAAGATTGTAGTAAAATGAATTAACATTACTTGGTATTATACCCTCTTTTGCTATCAACAAATTATCATTATCATAAGATGTATCAATGATAACTTGAAAGTATGTTTGAAAATCTACATTGTTTAATTCAAAAATAGTTTGAAAAATTAAGCCATTTTGCTCAATAATTCTCGCAAGATTAGAGCTAATTGATTTGGTAGTTACAAACAAAACTGTACTAGTCAACATAAGTTTTGATCTCCATAAAACTACTAAGTTTTTCTAAAATAATTGCGGAATGATTCTGAAATCGACTATATCTATCTAGAAAATAAGTCATTGAATCTTCTTCTCTTGTAATCATAAGACCTCCACAGCTACATAGATTTGTATTTGTTGATGATTTATAGCATAAATTACAAGTTCTCCTTGTTTTCAATCTATTTAATAATATATCAAGGGGTGGGTTCAAATAGTGTAATGTTTTAAGATTTACTTTATTATTTTTGCACAACTTTTTCAATGGATTAATTTCATGACTATATTTTGGAATACCGTCTAAAACATTTTCTTGATTTTGGCTCAAAATATTATTGTTGAGCACTAGGGGTAGTAATATTTGTGAAGGTATAAACCAATTGTATAAAATAGCATGTTTTAAATACAATCCTCTAAAACTTTGCTGGCTTGACTCATGTCTACAAATTTTTCCAACAGAAATATGATTTATGTTATTCATTTTACTAGCAAAAGTGGATTTGCCTGACAAAGGAGGCCCATAAACAATTGATAACAAATACATTATTTAACTCCAGTAATTTCCTCTATACCAAAAGAGAAATGTACAAGTTTACTAATCTTGTTAACCATAGTAAATATAAATTTTTGATTTGAAGTTTATATCTCTCTAAGTAGAGCTAGGTACATATTAAAATTTTTATTCCAATCATTATTGCCCACATATGTGGCTTCGATGACTAAAGAGCGGATACCTTGTTGCTCTGCCCAGACTGTTTGATCACCTGGAACAATATCAAAACCAGGAAATTCTCCTATTGGGTATCCTGTTCTATCAGCAACCCATTGAGCAAATTGTCGAGTATCAAGATTATTGTCATCACCTCTAAAGATTATTCCATTTGGTGGCCATTGAGCGTGATAGCTTATCAAATATTTAGGTCGATAATACCAAGTAAGTTCATGAAGGGCAAAAGTTTCTGGTTCAGAATTAGGGCCGCTTCCACATTGTGGACAATTGTAATTAGTCCAATATGCTGGGAAATTTCTGTTGAGATTCACTCCACGAGCGTTGTATCGTTGATTTAGTACTGTTCCGTCAGGATTAGTGAATGGAATTATGTATAGCTCTTTGTCTTGTCCAGCAATTTCGTGAGAGTTTTCTTTGATCCACCTAATTAGACCGGGCAAATCACCAGAGCGCCATTCGCTACCATGAAGACCACCGGTTAACATTATTTTGGTACAATTGGAAGTTCTGCACCTTCCCAAAATTGTACCTTCTAAGGGTCTTCCCTGAACACTAGTTCCATAGTTGGTATTTTGCCAAACAGCAGTTGTATAACCTAAGGCATAACTCCAATACTCCATCCCATTAGTATTACAGTTACTAGTATCAATAGGAAGAGACAAGTAACAACCTTGAGTATGTAGCATTCCAAAAGTATAATACCTATCTCTTTGTTGATTAAGAGGTGTGATTGTTAATTGATTGCCATTGAGTGATTTATTAAAATTGAGTGGAGGGTGGAATTGGAGATTGTTAATTAATGCTTGATTGGCGTGATTTGGGAGGGTTATAGTGAAGGATTGGTTGAGCTCTATTCCAATTGAATCGTGGCTAATTGTAGAGTTTGTAAAGCCAGTTAGCTGTTGAGGATTTAGTTCAAAGAGTTTGATTTCTTCTGGAGAATATTCAATTTTTTCTTCAGGTAACTCAGGTGGGGTGGTAACTTCTTTAGGCTCATAAACTATTTCTATCTCTTCATGCTCAGCCTCTTCTGGTTCTTGGACAATTTTTTCGACTATTAGTTCTGGACTTGTATTTGTCCTAGTTGGAGTTATATTTTGTTGTGTTGGAGTTTGGTCTGGTTTTTGTGATGAAGGTATTTCGATGGATGTTGGTTTGATGTTGTGAGGATATGGGGTATTCTGGTCATTATCACTTAGGATTTCTTGAGAAATTGGACTTGATTGAGCTCCAAGTACATTGGTGCTAGACTCATCTGGTTTGGCCCAATAAGAAAAAGCTCCACCCAAAAAAGGTACACTTATTGCTAAGACAAAGATTGCTGGAAGAATGAATTTAGTTTTTTTTGATAACATCGGATAGTGTATTAGAGATTATCTAGGAATAGATGTCAAGCTTGACATCTCATATTATTAGTGGCATAACATAGAATTATGTTATTTTTGAAATCATGGCTTGAAGAATATATTGACTTGAGCGGACTAACCGATAATGAAATTCGAGAAATAATTACTAAAAAATCTTCTGAAGTTGAAGGAATTAAATATGTTTGGGACTATTTTGGAGGTAAAGTAGTAGTTGGTCAGATCACAAACCTTCGTAACCATCCTGACGCTGATAGGCTTAAGATATTTGATGCAGATCTTGGTACTCATGGTTTGGTGCAGATTGTGACAGCTGCCCCTAATGTTTATGAGGGAATGATCGTTCCGATAGCTATGGTGGGAGCAAATTTGCCAGATTTTGTAATTACCGAGCGAAAAATGCGAGGAGAATTAAGTTGTGGAATGGTTTGTGGAAAGAGTGAATTGTTGCTAGAAACCAAAAATTCTAGTGGAGTTTGGGATCTTGAGAAAGACTTGATATCAGACTTAAGAATTCCTAAGTTAGGTCAAAGTATTTGTGAAATTTTTCCTGATTATTTTCCGAAGGAAGTTCTTTTTGATGTCAAAGTCCTGCCTAATAGGATAAGCGTGTTTGGATCATATTTGGGTATGTCTTTGGAGCTTGCAATGATTTTGGGAGATTATGAATTGCTTAAAGAGCCTGCCCTTAAGCTTTTAAATAATGAAGAGGTTTACAAAAAGGTGATTCGAAAGATGAATAGAATTAGTAACAAAAAAATTCATTCCAAGATAATACTGGCATTACAAACAAATTTGGACTTTTTGAACTTATTTTGGATGAACCTTATGTAATTGATAAGATTTATAAAAAAAGAATGTTCTTAAGTGGAATTAATTTAGTTGGTGGTCTTACTGATATTTCTAATTATTTACTTTTTGATGTTGGTCAGCCCAATCACTTTTTTTCACAAAACAAACTAAATCAATTGAGTACTGATACATTTACAATTGATAGGACTGATATTCCTTTGGAGTTTGGTGGTTTGGGCCAATTAAAGAGTAAGAACTTACCCGTCAATACAATTATTTTGAAAGACCAAGACAATCATATATTAGCTGTACCAGGAATTAGTGGTGGAGAAAGTACCAAGATGGAAGTTGAGGAGACAAGCTCTATTATAGAGATTGCTAATTTTGACAAAGAAGCTATTGCTAGAAGTTCTTTTGCTCTCAAACATCGTAGTGATGGTTCCAAAGTTTGGGCTGGATCTGTCAATTCGAATCTAATTCTGGTAACCATTCTTCGTTTGATTGAAGTTTTTTCGTTGGATAGAATAAAGCCTGTTGGGTATTGGGACAAACAAAAAGGAAATGTTAACTCTATTGAAGATTTTTTTGAATTTGTTGATGGTCGTATTATTGAAATAAGTATTGCTGAATTGGTCACAAGAATAGATTCTCGAGGTGAAGAATTTTGGGATAATGTTATCAGGGCTAAGTTGAATCTGATTGGTCAGTATAGTGATGGTGTTCTCAAGTGTGAACCTTTTTATAGTAATTTGGAGAACAAAGAAGATGTTTTTGAAGAAGTGGTTAGATTAATTGGTTTTGATGATATAGTATCCGAACCTATTACCTCTTATTCTAATAATGTAATTAGCCCTAGTTTTGAGTCAATGAAGATGTTCAAAAATATTTGGCATACTTATGGGTTTAATGAGGTTATTTTGAGACCATTTGTTGGGGTTAATAAGTTGTTTGATCCCAATCAAAAACTTGAATTGGTAAAGTCTTACAGGACAGACGAACCTTTTTTGCGTGATTCTTTGTTGACATCTTTAGCCACTTCATTATCTAGTAATTTGAAAAAAGGTCAAAAAACTGTTAGAATTTTTGAATCTAATAAAGTTCATTCTCATCAAAATGGCAGCCTCGTAGATAAAATTTATGTTGATGGATTGATGGTTGAAAAAGATCCATATGTTGCCACTTCTTTAGTCAATTCTATTTTAAAGAGTTTAGGTAGTTCAAAAGAAATTATTATTGAGGAGTTGGCTTTGGATGAAGCTCAAATAGGTCAAGGTTACCTGTATAGACAAGGTAATATAGAGATAAAATTGATTCAAATTAGTAATAAATTCAAGAAAAAATATGATATCTCACTATCTAAATCTTTGTGGTGGATTAGTTGTGATTTGACGGCTTGGGATTATAGGATTAATAAGAATTCAAGATATACTGATGAGTCTAATTATCCTAGTATAAAAAGATCTTATTCTTTGTTGGTGGATAAGAAAGTAGGATGGGCTAAACTAGAAAAAAAACTCAACTCCTTAGTTATTTTTGATGTGGATTTTTATGTTCAACCAAGTGAGAGATTTGAAGAGTCAGAGCAAACTGATATACTGAATTTTGAGATTGATTTTGAGAGCTTAGGTAGAACAATTAACTCCCATGAGATTGAAAGCTTTGAGGAAGAGATGGAGCAAGAATTATCAAAATTGGGAAAAATCAAAAAAAGATAAAAAATGACTGAGGGTATACTCAGTCTTGATCTGCGGAATCAAATATTTAATCAAACTTACTTCGCATCCAATCTATTTGGTAATCGAGGGGTTTTATGTTTTTGTTATTTTCAAAATAATTATTGAGTAACATGGTTGTGTATCTTTGTATTTGCCACAACATTTGGTTACTCACTTTATGTGGATCAAACCCGTTGTTAAAGTACTCATAAAGCAATATTATGTTAAAGACTTTAACATAATTAACCGCTTCATTAGGTTGTTTACTTGTTAAACTAGTATTAATAATAACCGCAAAAAAGAGGTTGTTTTCAACTTCATCAAAACACTCAAATCGCAAACTTTTAGTCTTATTGAACTCATTTTCAAAAGCTACTATTAAATTATCTTTATTTTTTTTCAAACAATTTACAAAAAACTGAGACTTAGTGTTTATTTCAAATTGGTTGATCGTCTTATCACAACCACATAGTTTTCCCAAAACATGGCTAAAATATTTTCCAGCTTTGATGTGTTCAGGTTTTGGGCCTGTTGAGGTCATTTTAACATCATACTTTTTTTGAATAGCTGATAGTTTTTGTTGATTATTTTCTTTGATCTTAATTAACTTAATTCTTTGGTTGAGTTCGCTAAAATTAATATTATTAAAATCCATTTATTTTCTCCACAAAGACTGTTGGAGTTATAGTCTTAAATTTTTAAAACTGTCAAGAAAACTCAACTTAAGTTATTTTTGGAGTTATAATTAATAATTATTTTATTAGACTTAGAAATTGAAATATATAGAAATAGTTATTAAATAATTTCCAAAAAACTTGCTCAATTTTGTAAAATGGAATATAATTATGTGTAGAAAAGCTAAATAAGCTAACAAAAACAAAAAAACTTATGCAGATAGACCAAAAAAGCAAGCAAAGACTGCTGGCTTATGTAAAAAAAAACCAAAATAAGACGTCTAATTTATCAACTCAAGAAAGTTTGAATGCATTTGATTGGTTAATTGATGATATTTTTATCAAATCACAAGGATTGTTGCAAGTAGATGAGATTGAAGAATTTATTATTTCTTCTGCAATTCGTAGTTTGGAAAAGAGTTTGAACCAAGAAGATACTGAATTTGTTAGATCTCAAAAAGAGCCTGAAGCTTTGTTTGAGATTATCATTGAATTACTTGAGGATGAAGAGCAGCTTGCAACATTTATTATTGGAGCTGTTTTTGGATACTCAGTTTTGTGTTCCAAACTAAAAATTCAACCAAACGAATCTTATTTATCACTAGTTAATATTGCTATGAGTTAGTTATTAATTATTTTTGTACACTATCCAATTACTATTATGTCTAAAACATTAATCAAATCAAATCTTGAAAATCAACCCAAGCTTGAGAATCAAGAAAACCAGTTAGAAAAAATCTATCGTTCCTTTGAGAACTACGACGCCAGATATGCTTTGGCAAATATTTTAGCTGGTGAGAGTATTGGGATCGTTCCAACATTTAATATTGATAATCCTAGTAAGGATCAAAAGTCTAACTTGGCTAACAAATTTCAAAAAGTTGGAAGATTATTAGCTACCGCAGTTGAAGGTGTGGGAAATACAGGAAACTGGGCATCACGTTATCTTTCGGATAGATTTTTGACAGTTGGTTGGATGAAAGAAAGTCTTAACTCCAAAGGTGGGGATATTGAATCCGCTCTTGGTGGTGCTGGTCTTGGTTCGGCCAAGCAAATGACTGCTTTGTATGCTGATTTGATGAGTAGCCAAAATCTTAGTGTCAAAGATATCGTTGAGGGTAATAATGTTGAAGGGCAGGTTGAAGATTATTTGATGAAAACAATTCAAGAAATCGGAGGCGGTCTTTTGATTACTGGAAAAAGGCTGAAAAGCTCACAGCTCTTTCGCAGTTAGCTGGCACTCCAACAACTGAGACTTTGATGAGTGAGATTAGACCAATCCTTAAAGGTCAAAAAAGTTTTGCTGATAGCCAGATTCTTAATAGAATCAAAGGTGTTATTCTCAAGAGAACTGAGGCGGTTAAAGGGCAGGTAAAGTTAATTGAATATAATTCAAAAGTAGGTCAAGAGTTAGATCAATCAGCTATTGCTCAAGGTGTGCAAAACATCAAAAATCTTTCTAGGGAAGAAGGAACTGGTATTATCAAAGGAGATTCCAGAGGTTACATTAGTGGTTCATTTAATGAATCAGTTTCGTATGTTTCCAAGAGACTTGTGGCTACTGGAATGGGTATTTTAAAGGGTGGAGGTATTGTTGATAAAGCTCTTGAGGCTGTGACTGGGTATTCTATGTCTTTAACTGCAGCTGGAGTTGTTCAGGATCGAAATAGAAGTTTTGGAGCTATGATGAAATTTGCTCAGGAAAATAATCTGACACCTGAGCAAACTGCCAAAATTCTAAGTTCTGGCATTGAAGATTTAAGTAAAAAGTTTGATAAGTCTGTTGATTTTTCTAGCCTTGAAATTAATAATAAGGATATGAGTAGGTTGAAGGCGATGTTTGTTAGATCTTTTACCTATTCTGAAAGTTTGGCTACTGGAGCTAATATCGTTGGTGATGCTAGATCATATACAGAAATGTTGAGGTCTATGGCTAGTCTTGAAGCTCAAAATGGTGATCAAGAAGCTCCAGACTCTGATTGGATTGAGGATCAGCTTGAGAATTTTAGAAAAGACAGCTCACTTCTCAATGTCAAAAAACTTCCACAAAATGCCTTAGCTGGTCTAAAAACAGCGGCTATGTTCTTCCTTCAAGGTTTTGCTACTGGTCAAGCTTTGAAAATTTCGGCTGATACAGCTCAAAGAATTGGTAATGATCTAGGAATAGATCCAGTTAAAATTTTGACTGATTTGGCTGGAGGATCTGCGAGCGCTGCTGAGGTCAACACAAGGCAGACACTTGAAACTGGTTCTGGTGATGTTATCAAGGTTAATTCCGTTGAAGAACTTGAAAGCATAGTTACTTATAATAATCTTGAAAAAGGCACAACTGTAGAACTTCCAAATGGTGAAATAATTACTATTGTGGGTGATAAAAATGGTATAATTGGTGAGAACACTGTCAGAGCTATTGGTAACAGGTTTGAGGATATGGAGCAAAAAGGCAATGAAACAGTTAAGAATATTCAAGAAAAAGCTCAAAAAATTTTGCCTAATTTTGAAAACCTACCTTCTAAGATTCAAGAAACCCACATTCCTTTGAGTAAGGATGGTAGTATGGTACTTGTTACTTTGGAAGTTCCAAATAATTTTGAAGGAAATCTTGAAGTGTCAGATACAGCCAAATCCGAAACTATTCCTGTTGATGCTCAATTAATTGTGGATAACCTTGATGGAGTAAAGTTCTATCAATTTCAAGATGAGAATGGAAGATTACAAATCCGTGCGGCTTTTGATAAAGATGAACCAGGTACTGCTCGTCAAATTATTAACTCCAAGATTGATTTTGTACTTCGAGCACAGGATGGTAAGCCTATTCCAGTTGAAGTAAGTAACAAAGTCTTTGGTGATGGTGTAACTGAAAATGAGATATATAATTCGGTTGCGGCTGCTAACCTAGATAATAAAAACTATTTTGTAAGAGATAATTCTTATAATTCTGGACTTCCTGCCAATGCATTGAAAGTATCCCAGGATGTTAATTTGCGTGAATTAATTACTCGTGCAGGTGAGTTTACAGCAAGCTATGATAATAAATACAAGCCTGGAACAGTTGCTTTTTTGAATATAATTTTGGCTTCTAACAATGCTAAGCGAAATGAGTTAATTGCGGCAATGGCTACAGATAGGCGACATATTCTTGATAACCCTGGAGAGCAGTCTGGTTTTCCAAATGAGTATCGTGAAGTATTAAGAGAATTAGAGGGTTTAGGAATGTTTAAAGAAGATCTAAACGGGCTCAAAATTAATAATGTTGCTCGTGAAGTTCAATTAGATTCTATCACTACCTTAGCTCAAAACCAACTCAATGATCAAAGAAAGATGCTACTTGATGCCACTTCTGAGATTTACAAAAACCGTGCTAATACTGGTGTAGCTAATCAAAATATATGGAGATCCCAAGCAAAATTCTTCAATGGTGATTTTTCAAGGCGTGTAGCTTTGGCTAAAACTCCTGAAGAATTAATTGTTCTTACAGATGAGTTGGCTCAGGCAAGGTTTGATTTTTCTGGTGCAGATCAGCTTTCTTATCGAGCTATGATGAGAAGGGTTGAGGTTCAAACCAAAAGTTTTCAAGAATCAGTTCCATTGATTAACGCTTATATTGAAGCAACTGGCGGAAATGATAAAATTGTACTTGATGAGAACGGCTTGGTACAAGGGGTTGAGCTTGAAAAGTTTAGTAGTTCTATTGGGCTTAACCTTCCAAAACTCAACTCGGTTGGTGGAGTAATGCAAGCTTTGGGTATGGCTTGGGGGATTAAAAATGGTAATATTCCAATTCCATTAAAGTTTGAAAGTGGTGGTAAGATTGGATTTGGAGAATTTTCTGATGAAGATTTAGCAGCACTTACTGATAAAAATAACCCAAGATATAAAGAAGTCAGAACTGGTATTAGCCCTTCTACTCAAAAAATCCTTGCTCCAATTTTTAAGGCTATTGGTATTCCTTTCTTGATGACAGGATCTATTGAAAAAACTTCTGGATATGCTTCTGATGTTGAGATAGTTATTCCTCAGCAGATGCTCTCTCAAGTGGAGGTGATGGAGAATACTGTGTATTCAATGGAACAAGTTCTTGCTAATGATGAACTGATGGGCAAGCTTACATCCAAAGGTCAACTGGTCATTGAAGATATTAAAGGTGTTGTCAAAGACAAGGACGGAAATATTCTTGAAGGAGAAGCTTTGAAAACTTATCTAAAGACCATTAATACTTATTCAACAGTATTTATTGAGACTAGAAAACATGCTAGAGCTGGTGATATTGGTTATTTAGAGTCACTTGAAAACGTTATGAAAGATCCAAATATTGCTAAAAACATTAGACAAGAGCTTGGTGATGATCAAGTGGATCAAATTCTAGCCAATTCTAAGAATAACAAAGATTTTATTACTAGGATTAACAAATATCAAGATGATATTAACAAATTGTTTATTGGTCAAAATGCCAAAAGTGATGGTCAAGTTATTTTGGAGTCAAAAGGTGTTAATGCTGCTATGGCTGATGAGATAACCAGTGCATTGCAAAGTGGTGATTATAATCGTCTTGCTAAGTTTGGAATCAAAAACGTATCTGTGAGTGAGATTACTGGATCCAAAAAAGAGGTTTTGGGTTTGTATTATACAAATCCTGGAGGAGATACCCCTGATGCTGGTCACAAGCTTGGACTTAATCCGGCGAGACTTGATCCAGATTTCAAAATGGTTGAGTTAACAGTTGATGGTAAAAGATTTTATTTTGATCCAGTTTGTGGTAATTTTGCAGAAATTGTAACACCAGAGCCTGTCAAACCAGAAATTTGTCTTGAGGGGAGTGTGTGTGTAGAAAGATTGTATAATCCAAATCAAGCTGGTATTGAAATAGCACAAGCAAAGCAAACTGTTGAAGAATCTCCAAGAACATTTGGTGATATTGAAAGTATTGCTGAAGGTAATAAAGCTCAAAGACTATCTATAGAAGAAGCTAAAAAAGGAACTATTGGTTTTTTGAGAAAGAAGGTTCTTAGTGCCCCAATTGGTATAAAAGATAGAGAATTGTTTATTAAAGAAAACAATCTAAACAAGATTTTTTTTGGGGAAAGTGGCATTTCAGTTGCCCAAGTTCTTCGTGAGTCGCAAACTAATCCTGCAGTAAAAGATTTCTGGCAAAATGTAGTAGCTTCAGACAAAATTGATGCAATGCTTGTGGAGAACAAATCAAGTGGAACATTTACTCTTAATATTGGGCTTCCAAAAACCCAAACAACTGAAAGTTCGACTAAGGTTATTGATGGAGGTGCTACTCAAGTAACTCAATCAGTCAATAGACTCAAAGATGGTTCAGTTGAAACAATAACCAAAACTGTTAACCCTGGAGATATTATAGTCAACAATGTAACCAAAGAAACAACTTCCAAACAAAAAGCAGATATGTCTTATGAGGAAACTTTGAAAGTACTTACTAGTGCGAAGAGTTTTGGTGAGTTTGTTAATAAGTGTAATGAGGCTTATTTGAGCAACTCATCTGTTGGGAAATACGAAAAAATAACTTCTACCAAAGCAGGTGTAGAAGTGACTACCAAATCGGATTCTACTGAATCTAGTTCAAGCAAACAAGAAGATCAAGTTACAATTAAAAGAGAAGTTAAAGAACCACCAAACAGCCTGAACCACCAAAACAGCCGG